>JAHQXB010000062.1 GCA_029856435.1 Candidatus Jordarchaeia archaeon | reverse complement strand
TAATGGTCTCCGGGCTACTACATCGGGACGGCGGGCCACGTTTCAGCGGAGACAATTCGGAAGCACATCGAGGGAAACCTCAACTCATACACCATTTGAAAACGGTGGTCTTCTTAAGGTGGTCTTTATAAATCCGGCAAGAAGTGGCCGACGTCTGCCCAGAATGGGGTGCCCCCAAATTCCACCCGGATTATGTCAATGTCGTTTCTCTTGCAGTATTCATAATCCATGTATTTATAGGGTCCGAATAGTAGTATATGAAAACAGCGTTTCTCTCGGGGTACACTGAGAAGATGGTGTTTGGGATTTCGGGCATAGGGGTCATTAAGTTCGCATTTGGGTACCCATATACCACCGCTTTAGGCATCCCCCAGTCTTTCTAAATTAGCCTCCACTTTTTCACTTTGGAATTAAACATGTTAATTTTTCCTTTAAATCTTAAACCTCTGTTCTTTTGTAGGAATTATTTTAAATTTTTGTGAATGTGTTGTCTCGGGAAATTTGTCATTTTTACAAGTGAGAGTTTTTGATGGAACTTTTAAACAAGATTTAAAAATAAGTACTGTTAGGCGTAATGCATGCCTACTTGGTATACTATTGCCAAAAACGAGTATCGGTTAATTACTTCTGGCGTACGTGGTTTCAGACCATTTATTCTACCGCTTTTAATTGCGGTTCCAGTGATTGCATTCCTAGTGGTAATACAGGCGGGAAACATTATTCATTTTAATAATGGTTCTGTGGAGCTCTTAAGATACGTTTTGGGAGTCCCTGAAACAACTATGCCTTCATTGTATCCGCAGATTGATGTGACGCTTGTGGTTGGCCAGTTTATTTCTCTTCTTAGTTTCTTCTTCCCTGTCATTGGGGGTTTAGCGAATGTTCTTCGAGAAATTGGCTCAGAGAACATGGATATTCTCTACTCTAGCCCGGTAAAGCCCAAAGACATTTTTTTGGGGGGAATTCTAGTTAACATGTTTCCAGTACCGATTTTTCTCTCATTTTTCAGCATTGCCACCCTGCCTGTTATAATTGAGTATGGATACCCTGGCCCCCTATTCCCTATCTCCGTGGCTTTAACTGTAGTCGTGCTCTATACCAGCGGGCTGTGGATAGGATTGCTATTGTCTGCTTATTTAAAATTGAGAAACCAGAGTTCTCCAAAGTATAGAGATTTGGCAAAAGCAGTAATCATTATCACAGCAATCATAATTGGTTCGGCCTTCTTTATTCTATCAAGCTCCCAAACTGCAACCATCAACATGTGGTATTCGCCCACAACTTGGACTTCAAACATAATTTATTACTCCGTGGCGGGAACCAATCTAACCCTAATCAAGTATCCTGGAATCTTTTATTACCCGGTTTTACTCTCTCCTGATGTTTTAACCAGTTTAACCTTGCTTCTAACTTTTTTGGGAATGGTTTTTCTGATAGGGGTACTGGTTGTTCGCAGAATTAGGCAGCTTGACCTCATCGGAGAGGGAATAGTGACCATAAAGGGGGAGGGGAAAATTTACAGGTATCTGCGAAAAATTATGCCCACCAAGGTTGGCAAATTGACGGTTGTCCAGTTAAAAGAATTCTTCCGTGACCCCGAGAGCCTAACCAGAATTATAATCGTCTTTGTCTTCCCAATAATACTGTATTTCTTGGCAGTAACCAAACTAGTTTCAAGCTTCTACTCAAGCACCGACCCCATTAGCCTCCTAATCTCCCCGGGCACAGCTTTCCTCTTCATTATTATGGTGAGTACCATGATTGGGCAAATCGAGGCCTCACAGATGACGGTTAAGGGGAAACTCCTACTATTAACCTACAAAAAGGCCCCCCAAGGCATTAGGGTGCTGGTTCTCTCCAAGTTTGGCGAAATGCTCATACTAGGATTACCCCTGGGTTTGATTTCAGGAATAATTCTTCAGATAATTTTAGGAAGCCAGAGTCCAGGCATTCATATCGTGGTTCCGGTGATGCTCTTTATGGTGATTATAAGCTGTGCAGTAGCTTTAGGAATATATAGTTCGCGACCAGTTCTACAGGAGGAGAGCGGAGGACACTTGTTAAACTCCACCCTAATAGGAGGCATAGTGACACTAATAGGTGGATTAATGATACTATTCGCAGTCTATCCCTGGGTGCTAAACGCGATAAGTTCCTATTCCACTTTGGAAGGAATGCTGCAAGTTTTCCCAAACATTTCTAATCTGCTTCTATCAATATTCTCAGTGTCTCCCATAATCTCGAGGGGAATAGGAATTCTAATAGCACTCATAGTAGGAATTTTTGCGGCTTATTTTTCACTTCACTTTGGAATATCAAAAATGACTAGATATGAGTAAAAAAGTTGAACGCTTCTAAAAATTATATAATTTAAGAACACATATAACTTGTAGAAAATAAGGAAAATATGTTTTAGTTATCAAAAAGTGGGAGAAATGATAATTACAAAAATTAAAAAAAGGGGGAGGAGGCCTTTGCTGACTCCCAGTTTTTGGTCATGATACCCTCTAAAGTATCTTAAGATGTCGTCTATAGCGTTTTGCCGCATCTTACGCAAAACTTTGCACCCTGCACATTGTCGAATCCGCAGTAAGGACAAAGAACGCCACCCTGAACTGAAGGTGCGGGAGCCGTGAAAACTTGGGCTTGAGGCGCTGGATGGGCTTTGCCAGCTCTTACAGTGGCACCAGTAGTAGAAGCACGACTTCTCAGCCTTGAGACAACTGATATGACTAACACAAAAACAAGTACAAAAGCTGTGATAGTAATGGTTAATTGGAAAGTCCAAGCCTTGTTAGCCTGATCACTCAAAAAGTTGTATATGTAGCTCGTTATATCTTCTGATGCCAATAATTGGACATTTGCGCTAGTTAAACTGGATAATGATAGTAGTAGTGGGAAAAGTAACAAAACGTAGGGTAATAGAGTTGATAGGAATTTGCCTTTTTGCATTTATATCTTCCTCGTCTGCGTTGAGTGTTGCCTAAGTTAGTTAAAGCATTTGGTAATATTAAACATGTTGCTCTCCTCAAAGATACAGGTTGACTTTTAATTGTGACTCAACCACAAAAAGTCAACTAAGGCATTTTGATTGGCAGTATGAGAAAAATATGCTACTTGAGACGAAACGTATTCAGTACCTGTTGAAGATACATGAAATTTGGACTTTGCCACAGCAAATATGAACATAATAGAGCGTTAAAATATGATGTGGAGACAATGCATTTCAACCGATATTTCGCAGATTCTGCGGAGCTATTTGGGCGATTGTGCTTTTCTCAAAAATGGTTTGGAGTTGCTTTTGCTTTTTCACCGGCCCGGCATATTTATTCTCCCAAAAGCTGGAAGTATGATGATGGGACGCTACGCAATCCCATTTAAAGGATTCCCAAACCCGCAAAAAAGGGGTTTCAAGAAGGAATATAAGAAGGGAAAAAAGTAAAAATATGTAGTAAATATAAGAGTTAAAGACAAGCGACCGAAAAAATATGTTCTCATCAATTTAGTATTGCCTTTCTTTTGGATTCCACTTAATGAAGGATTAAAAGGTGATTCGTTTGAGCTCTAAGGATATTGAGCGATGTGAAAGTAAACTTGAAGACGCCGAAAATACTGCACGTATAGGGGATTTTGGCAAAGCTGCCAAGAAGTATGCTGATGCTGTTGAATTATGTATGAACCTTGGGTGGGAGAAAGAGGCTCAGGAGGCTTTACTATTATCCTACCTCTATCCTTGTAACCAAGACGTGAAAGATAAGAAGGATTTGCTTGAAACAGGTTCTCTCAGAAAATTCTTAGAGAACGCCAGTAAGCTTCCACCCATGAAGGTCACGGCGTACATGCCTGGTGGACTCTTTGGCGAGTTTGACACCGCAAAGCTCCTCACGGAAGTCAGAGGAATACTCTACATGAGCTTAGGTCTGATGTCTACAAATGCTGTGGATGCTGTGAAGCTCCTTGAAGCAGCTTACGACCACTTTTTAGAAATAGGTGATGCCCCCCTCATATTCTCAAGGTACGTTTCCTGCCTTAAGAGGAGAACCACGGGAAATAACGCCGCCCTAGAATGTGAGGGGCATATTGAGTTTATTAAAGCAAGGCAATTTATGGAAGTTGAACCACCAAAGGCGACTGAGAACCTTATAGTAGCCGCTAGGGCCTACAGAGCAGCTAGACTATATGATGTTGCGAAGAGCGTTAATAATAGAATTCAGGAACTAAGAGCCACAAGAAAATGCTGGATGTGTGGCAGGGAGATTCAGAGCGCAGACCACTTCAAAATTGTGAAGGCTGATGTCGGATCCTACTTTGAGAACCTCCTAAGGCAGAGAAACGAGGACATGAGAGTTATAGATGGAGTTTCAAGAATAGCACTTTGCAATCCTTGCTACAGCGCAATATTCTACGAGGCGGACAGAATTGCCAGAGGATACCACAATATTGCAATGCAAGCTATAGCGGCACTCGAAGCGAGAATCAGACAGCTTGAAGCGGCAGTAAGAAGATATTAAGGAGGAAGTGAAATGTCAATAAAGTACTATATGTGTAAGAATTGTGGTGCTCCACTTAGCGTTACCAAGAAGGAAGAGTTATTAAAGTGTGTTTACTGTGGCGTTGTTAATGAGATTTCAACTATTGAGGATGAAATGCGCAAATTCATGAATGATATTGCTAGATGGCTGAGCAGCGTGGGTGCTGTGGGGGGCGAAGGAATTGACACAGCAATGAGAGCCAGATATTTTGCGGACAGAATATTTCCAAGCCTCGCTGTTGAGTTTACAAACGTTGTGGGAGATTTTGTTGAGCCCTTGGAATTCCCAATACTTTACGCCTCATTCTACGACACACTTCCCCACCTGAAGCTGGACTTTGAGTGGAAAACCAACATGGGTAAACCCCTCCAGGAACTTGCCTATAAGCTCTCCCTACCAAACGTTACAAGCTTCGCCACAACTCCCGATTTGAAGGAGAAACTCAAGTCGCTTGAGTTTCGATCTTGGACCATTCCTCTATTGCTGAACACACTAAGTCTTGTGAAGAGTGACAGTGCCGAAAACTATGTGATGGCGACGAAGAGCTGCGATAGAATCGTGGAAAAAATTGAGGAAATCAAGAACTTTGTTGAAGGTGACAAGAAAATCTACTATGAAATTCTGGCTGAAAGATTCAAGCTCAGCTCCAAATACCTAAGTGAACTTGCCCAAAAAATTGCTGAGAAAGACAGCATTCCAGAAGAATTCCTCCAAGAATTGTATGATACTCTAGAGAGCCTCAAGAACCGCCTAAAAGAACTTAAGGAAGCCCCCAGAATTGACCGAGTACTGGTGGAGGAAGGACTTAAAAGAGACCTCGAATCATACTCAACGTTCTCCTCGATTCTTTCCCTTTACACTCTTTCAAAGAAGCCCTTCAACGATTTTATGGAGTCCCTAAGGAGAATTGTGAGGAACGTCATCCTAAGACCCGACGAAAGAGTGCTAGAAAGGGTGCCTGATGTCCTTGATATGACTTGGTTTACGGGTACCCTAGAGTTAAGTAAGGTTAGCTGGTTCATGGAAAATCTCAAAACAGTGCTCACAAAGCGAAGCGTTAAGGTATACAGACTCGACGAAGTTGAAACATGGGCTGCCAAAAACATTAAGGGATCTTTTGAAATCTATCTTTACCCCTTCTACCTCGTGAGAGTGGCGACCATACTAAAGAAGGGAATGCTCCTCTGGAAAAAGGGGGTGGAAAATGCCTTCTACGGCCTGTGCGACGCAGCCTTTAACCTCAGTGATCAGCTCTTCCTAGAAGCAGATTACCCTTCAGTCTTAACCCCGGGCTTCGGCAAAGCGATAAACACCAATTTAGGGAAAAAAATCGAGGAACTATCGCAACTCAGACCCACATCCCCCAAAAAAAACATGGTAATACTTCCTCCCACAGTCACCCCAACCGACGCCCAAAACTTGTACCTCCAAGCCTTCATATTCAGAGAGGAGAGAGAACTCCTCATAAGAGAAACAGGGAAAGCACTCCGATTACCAAGCTCCTATGGAAATAAAGGATTCGACCCCGGAAAAGTGAAGGCAATAGTGCCAAAAACAGAAGAACTCATATACTTACCCTACATTGTAGGAGAAAGGAAGTCAGAACTGCTCGGAGAACAATTCAACCTTGAGCAACTACCCCACAGACAAAAACTAGTTGACGAAATGCGCCTCTTCCTACAAGCAATCTAGCTTCAAACTCACATCCCCTTTTTCATCCTTTTTTAACCTCCCAATTTTTGAGGAGGCCCTACATCGAACCAAGAAACTAAAAAGGTTATTAGGACCACTCGAAGTCGTTTTTTAACTTGTCCATTCCAATTCATGAAATAGTTTTTGGGCAGCGTAACTTATTTTAAATAAGCTTGTATGTTTATTAACATGGGCGGCTTCAAATTATTCGCCGGGGTGAAGAAGTATGGTGAGAAGGCAATGGGTATCGATTGGCCCGGTGCAAAACTATAATCTAAAAGGGAACGTTTTAAGGGTTGATTGTGGAGAACTGGGAGTTGAAATCACAATTATAAAACCAAGCGTTGTTAGGGTTTGTCTCATAACGCCTAATCAGGTTGTTAGGGAGTCTTGGGCCATTATTAGTAGAGAGTATCCTATTCCCAAGTTTGAGTTTAGTGAGAAGCCCAATTTTCTTGAGATTTCCACTGAGGATTTGGTTTTGCGGATTGTTAAGGATCCCTGCAGGTTGGAGTTCTACACACCTGATGGGTGGCTAATTAACCGTGATGACTTTGCTAAGGGTATGGGCTGGGACGGAGAACAGGTTAGATGCTGGAAGGAGATGCCTGAGGGGGAGCACTACTTTGGCTTTGGAGAAAAGGCTGGGCCTCTCGATAAGCGTGACCAGGCGCTCACCATGTGGAACACGGATGACATTTTTCATTACACACCCACCGACCCTCTCTACGAGTCCTACCCATTTTTCCTGGCGCTGAGAGAGGGGAGGTGTTACGGCATCTTTTTTGATAACACTTATCGTTCATCTTTTGACATGGGAAAGGAGTCTGCAGATTACTATTCATTCGGAGCCAGTGGTGGCTCCCTGGACTACTACTTCATTTATGGTCCTGAGCCTAAGAGGGTTATTTCTCTCTACACGGAGTTAACGGGTAGGATGCCTCTTCCTCCCCTTTGGTCTTTGGGTTATCATCAGTGCCGCTGGAGTTATTATCCAGAAAGTAGAGTTCGCCAAATAGCGGAGGAGTTTAGGAAACGGAAAATTCCCTGCGACGTCATCTGGCTAGATTTAGATTATACAGATGAGTTTCGATTATTCACCTGGAACAGAAATAGGTTCCCTGAACCGGAGAAGCTGATTTCCGACCTTCACAAACAGGGATTCAGAGTTGTGGTGAGCAATTTTCCCGGAATAAAAGTTGATAGGGGATACCATGTTTGCGACCAAGGTGTGGCAGGAAACCATTTTGTTCGTCTTCCAGACGGAAAACTCTTCGTAGGCCCACAGTGGCCTCCGGAGTGCTACTTTCCAGACTTCGCCAAATCCAGTACACGGGAATGGTGGGGAAACCTCTACAAGGACTATTTAGATGTGGGTGTGGACGGCATCTGGGCAGACATGGCTGAACCCTCACTGGCGGGCATGAAAAGAACACTACCTTTAGATGTTGTCCACGAAATCGACGGAGAAATAACTGATCACAGGGAATTCCACAACGTATATGGCTTAGAGATGGCACGAGCCATCTATGAGGGCTTGCTCCGCTTAAGGCCCAATACCCGCCCATTCATCCTGTCTAGAGCTGCCTTCTCGGGAATTCAGCGTTACGCCGCGGTGTGGACGGGGGACAATGAGAGTAGCTGGGAGCATCTCCGCCTAAGTATACCCATGTGTTTAAACATTGGAATCTCTGGAGAACCCTTCGTGGGTGTTGACATTGGAGGCTTCAGGAGAAGCCCTTCCCCCGAACTTTATGCTCGTTGGATACAGTTGGGTGTCTTTTACCCCTTCTGCAGAACTCACACTATGATTGGTACTCCTGATCAAGAGCCTTGGTCCTTCGGAAGCGAAGTGGAAGAAATTAGCCGCAAATACATTGAACTACGCTACCAGCTGCTCCCCTACATTTACAACTGCTTCTACCAAGCACATAAAACCGGCGTACCCGTTATGCGGGCCATGTTCGTAGAATTTCCAAAGGACCCCGTAGTTTTGAGCGGCTCACCAGACGGATACGTAGGTGAAAGACAGTTCATGTTTGGAGACTGGCTACTCATCGCTCCAGCGGTCTATGAGAACAATAAGACCTGTGTAGTTTACCTTCCTGAGGGGGAATGGTTTAACTTTTGGACCAACGAGAAGTATGAGGGCGGGTTTCCCGTAATGGTCGATACCCCTTTGGACTTTTGCCCCATTTTTGTTCGGGGTGGAGCAATAATTCCCATGCGGGATGTGGTTCAATACTCTGATCAGAAACCTCTAGACCCCCTAATTCTCAGCGTTTACCCGTGGGGAACCTCAAAAGTGGAGTACTATGAAGATGACGGCGTAAGTTTGAACTACACTAAAGGGGAGTTCTTGCTAGTTAATTACACGTGCTTCAAAGCCGATAAAGCCATAGAGTTTGAAATAGGAGAAAGGGAGGGCAACTATAAACCCAAGCCTAGAAGCTACGAAATAAGATTCAATGGTATAAAACAAAAACCGGCAAAAATTCTGTGGAACGGGGAAGCCTTGACGGAGGCTTACCCGGAGGGCGAACTTAGAAGTAAGAGTAGTGGATGGAGCTATTCTGGGAATCAACAAATTGTAACAGTGAGAATCCCTGACCGAGGAAAAAGAGAAAAAATCGAAATAATCTTGTAATTCCACCCTTCCAACCAGTGTAACTCCAAAAAAGGTGGCTTAAAACTATAATTGGTAGTATAGGGACGGTTGACTTAAACAGGACCCGCCTCAAAAAAGTAAATATTCGTTTTATATTTAGCTATTGTAATCAAATAATGAATAATAGGGCTCCAAACTCTGAAGGAAGGCTTATTTAGGCTTTTTTGGCGAACTTTTTCCACCCTGTAAAGAGTCCAAAATAGCCTTCCCTTCAGGGAAAGGAAGCATATACCCAGATCGACTTCTAGGAGCTAAACACTCATATGTTAAAGCCCTTTAGACAAAGGATGAAAACCAAAAGTTTTTCGTGATAAATACAAACAAATATTCGTTTATTAAGATTCTTACTAGTTCGGATTTATCCATCAGACGCCTAGTTTTAATGGATATAATAAGTGTTAATCCGGGGCCTGTGGTTTGGCTGACTGGTTGCGTTCATAGTGATGAGGTGGGAAGTGTAGTAGTTATTCAGGAAATTTTAAAAAAATTGCGTAAAGAGCCTCTTTTGAAGGGTTCAGTTCACGCCTCTCCTCTTATGAATCCTCTTGGTTTTGAAAACGCCTCACGCCACATCACTCTGAGCAAAGAGGATCTGAACCGTTCTTTTCCGGGTAAAAAAATGTTCCCTAGCAGAAAGAATAGTGGACAAAATCTTCACCAACATAATAGAGACTGATCCCACCCTAGTTTTGGATCTTCACAATGATTGTAGAAAATCCATCCCCTACACTCTAACAGATCCACCAGAAGTTTTGGAGGTTAAGGAGACTTTTGAGAAAGCGAAGCTCTTCAGTGAGTTGACGGGATCCCTAATCGTTAGTGAGCAGAAGGGAATTTATGAAAGGGAGCATATGGAAAAACTATTTCCGGCATCTTTAACCAGCACAGAATCCCATCTTTAACACCGGATCTAGGGGAATCCTACGTGGTCAACGAAGAAAATGTAGAGTACGGTGTAAAAAGGGACACTGAACATTTTGGACTATTTGGGAATGATTAAACCCTATAGACGAAAAATTCACCTATCAAATCCTCGAGTCCCTACCTACGCATTACCCATAAGTGTTATGAGTAATTTTTTAATTTTATGCAAAATCTGCATATTTTCCCGTTGCCACGATTAAAAATATCACATGTATAATAAAAAAGAGGGAAAAAATTGCCCACAACAATTGTGGGTAACGCGTAGGAGTCCCTGCGGGGAAGGATTCTCAGGTACTCACTTCGACCTCTGAGCACTGCTAGTGGCATTGTCAGATTTCTCATCGAACTTGGAAATTTTGTTAGAAAGGGTCAACCAGTGGCCAGGGTGTATAATGCCTTTGGGAAGCTGAGGGACACCATAAAAGCGTTACAGGAACGGTGCAGCTTTGGGCTTTTCGGATTTCTCAGCGGGTTTTCCTGGAGTGCCAATAATCGCATTTGCAGTCATTTAAGCAGTTGAGACAAACTCCCCAGTTATGAAGGGCGATTGTCCTGGCTCTAAACGGGTATTACTCTCAAGTCTCCCTGGGGTGTAAGTTCGGCTATTTTTGCTTCCACCGGGATTGTGTACTGATTTGCGGAGAACAGACTCAGTATTTTGCCATCGAAGTACCAGCGAAACCCGTTTGGGAAAACCTCATGAGCCCTAATCATATACTTTATTTTGTTGTTTTTCGCAAAGGTTTCGTAGACATCCCTTCCAAAAAAGAATATGCCATCGCCGCGGTCACTGGGAACAAAACCCCTTATTCTCTCTCGGGGATCGTTCCACAGCAGTTGGAAGAGGACGGGATTTGAGACTTCGACCTCGCTGGGCAGATTTTCTATCTGCTTGATTATGTTGAGACCTTTAGCTAAACCTCCATGTAAGCAAAGTATTTCGCCATTAACCATGCAAGCGTAGGGTAGACGAGAGAACAGTTTTGAGTAAGAGTTATAGAATTGAACTGAGAAATTGGTTGTAACCGCATTCAAAAAGCCGTAGTATCGGTTTGCCAGAGGAGTTTCATGGTTCCCTCTGAGGAGCAACACTTTTTCGGGGTAGAGAATTTTGAGGGCTAACAAGTAGTTCATATTTTCAATCTGTTGCAACCCTCTGTCCACATAGTCGCCGAGAAAAACTGCACCATCGTAGCCTTCTCCAAGAAAACGTTTCACAATGGGAATAGTGGATTCCAAGTCACCATGCGTGTCTCCCACGAATAAAATTTTTTTCCCGTCAAAAGTAACCAGTTTGGGCTCCTTCTCCAAAAGGGCTCCAGCATCAGAAATAAGTTGTTGAATCTCCTCTATTCCCAATGTGCCAATTTGATTTGGCTCATTTATCAATCTTTCAAGGTTAAGATTCATTTCTACCACTGATACTAATCAGGAGTTCCTAATTAATATAAACTGTTTTTTGGGGACGGAATAAAAAGGAGGGGAAGGTTTTTTGTTTCACCCGACTCCTTTGCGCCGCTTAGACTGGATGTATTTTTTGGCTTCTAGCCAGAAGCTACAGGCAAAGGTTACAAGTATTACAATCAGCCAGTTCATTGGCTCAAGGTAGGTTATTTTTAGAACGTCTTGAAGTGGGGGTAGCAATGTAGCTATGACTAGTGCGGCTATTGCTAGGATTGCCCAGACTACCATAACCTTATTTGATAATGGTCCGAGACTTATGAGCGGCTCTCTCTCGGATCGGGAGTTAAAGGCTAAGAATATGTGGCCAAGCATCCAAGCTGCGAAGGCCACTGTTTGAGCAGTGACAATATTTAGTGTGTGATAGTAGACGTATAGGTAGCATATCGAAACCGCTACGAATAGTGATGCAGCATTTAGAAAAATGCCAACTTGTAGACTTCTCGTCAAAAATTTTTCCTTAGGGTCACGTGGTGGCCGCGTCATAATGTCAGATTCGGGGGGTTCAGCCACAAATGTAGCGGAGGCCGCAAGATCCATGAATAGTTCCAGCACTATGATTTGTATGGGTGCAAATGGGAGAGGTATACCCAGAAGAATTGGTAGAATAAATATTGCTACCAGAGCAATTTTTACACCTAGGTAGTAGCGTACACCTTTTTTGAGATTATCAAACATTTTTCGGCCTTCCCGAACCGCGACCTCCACTGTTGCAAAATTATCGTCAGCAAGAACCATGTCCGCTGTTTCCTTTGCTACATCGGTGCCTCTTATGCCCATGGCGATTCCAATCTCCGCCTCTTTAAGCGCCGGAGCATCATTGATTCCGTCTCCCGTCACTGCCACGACCGCACCCTGCTTTTTAAGTAGCCTCACTATTCTCAGCTTTTGTTCTGGAGTGACCCTAGCAAATACTGAAACACTTTTTAGGGCTTTTTCCAATTCCCTGTCGCTCATTTCCGAGATTTCGGCTCCTGTAAGCACTCCGGCGTCGGTGTCAATCCCTACACTGGAGGCTATAGCTCTTGCTGTCTGAGGATGGTCGCCGGTTATCATTATAACTCTTATTCCCGCTTTCATGCAAGAAAGCACAGCTTCTTTAACCTCTGGTCTCGGAGGGTCAATAAATCCCAAGATGCCAATAAAGACTAGGTCGCGTTCCACTTTTTCCATTTTCAACTCTTCGCCGCTGGAAATTTTTCTGTAAGCAACAGCTATTACTCGCTCTCCATTACCAGCCATCTCGGAAACAACTTCTTTTATCCTCATCTTTTCCGCAGTTATGAAATCAGTTTCCTTCCCATTCTCTAATTTTCTTGAACACCTGTCAAGTATTGACTCTGGGGCTCCTGCCGAGAAAACGTATAGCTCCTTGTCTTCTTGTTTTTGATAGATGAAGGACTCCAATTTGCGTACCCTATCAAAAACAAATTTTCCTCTCAACTGGTATTCTTCCTGTAGTTTTTCCACGTTTATCTTGTTCTTCTTAACCACTTCAAGAATCGCTGTGCTCATAGGACTTCTATAAACTGTTTTGTGGCTTTTTACAATGCTGAACGCCTCGCTGGAAAGTAACCCTGCCTCTAAGATTTTTTTGAAATTTTTAGAGACCGTTACGTCTAATAAATGACCGTCGGAATAAATGCTCTTTAAACTCATCTTGTTCTGTGTGATTGTTCCAGTCTTATCCGTAGCGATAACGGTAACGCTTCCCAATGTTTCTGCTGCTTTGAGCCTTTTTACAATTGAATTCTTTTTTGAGAGGGCGTAGGCTCCCAAACCCAGAACCATAGTGATTATTATAGGCAGCTCCTCGGGCACTGTGACGAAAGCCAGCGATAGTCCCGTGAGGATAAGCTGTTCCAGTCGCTGAACGGGATTTAGGCCAAAAAGGGAGTTTATAGCTTGTTCAATAGTAGATAATCCGATGTATCCTAAGGGTTGATACAAAAACGCCACAAACCAGTACGGAACCCATCCTTGGAAGGCTCCCAGTAAAACCAGATTGATGAGTATTTCCTGCGGCGGTTGCCCCCTCAGAAAACTAAGTGTCGGAATTAAAGCGCTGAAGAAAAAGGCTACCCAGATTAGCCATTTAACAAGTCCCTTCATGGCAAGCTGGAGAGGGGTTTTGGGGGGCTTAACCTCTTCCAGTATTCCCGCAATTTTACCCAGCTCGGTGTTTACACCCGTAGCCACAACAACGCCTTTACCCTCACCGCTTGTGATAATTGTGCCTGCAAAAACCATGTTAGTCCTTTCCGCTAATTCGGTTTCCTTTGGCAATACTTGGCGCGCATCCTTGTAAACGGGTACCGACTCCCCAGTGAGTGAAGATTCATCTGCGGATAACCCATAACTTTCCACAATTCTCAAATCGGCGGGAACACGTTGACCCGCAATGAGTGGTATAACATCTCCAGGAACTACTTCTGTGGTGCGGATCTCAGTCAACTTTCCGTTCCTTAACACAAGAACCATTGGCGCCGCCAATCTTTGCAAGGCACTTATGGAGCGCTTGGCTCGATACTCGTTCCATACCTCCACGAAAACCAGAAGAGATATAATTAGGATAATGGTTATGGCGTCTCTCAATTCTCCCCAAATACTGTAGAGAACACCCACGGCAATGAGTAGAAGTATTAGGGGCTCTGTGACTTCCTCCTTAAAAATGGATAGAAAACTGATTTTTCTCTCTTTTACCAGTATATTTGGGCCATATTTTTCTAAGCGTTTCTCCGCCTCCTTAGAAGATAAGCCTCTGTCAAAATCGGTTTTCAACTCCTTCTCAATAGTACGCATATCCTTGGAAAACCACTCTGACATTCGATTTATCCCCTACCAATTAACAAATTTTTGAAAGAAAAGATTCAATAGTTTTTAATAAACATTGCCATGATACCATCTGTCATCATTCTAAAAAGATTTATCTACCTTTTAATTGAGATATCTTTTCAATTTATTGTAAAAATGCAGAGTATGGTGAACTCAGCTATCATCTGGTGCAAGGTAGTCTAGAATACCAGTAAGGTAGATTTTCACTGCCTTTACCAAATCTTGAATTATGATTCTTTCATTGGCGCTGTGTGCCAATTCTGGCTGTCCGGGTCCAAAGAGTACCGTGGGTATTCCCAGTGCCCGGAAGAATTTTGCATCAGACCCTCCACTGGAATAAACATGGTAAATTTTGGCGCTAGGGTCAACTTTATGAATTGCCTTTTCCACCAGTTTGGCGGCTGGGGAATCTTCACCCTTCTCTATTGAGGGAACCCAGTAGGACAATTGCTCCAGAGTAAAATCTTCTTTTCCCTCCTTCGCAATTAGTTCATTAAATAGGTTGTAGACCTCACTGACGGCTATTCCGGGAGGAATTCGCACATCCATTATGGCTGAGGCTTCGGCGGGAATCACGTTGTCTGCAACTCCCCCCGATATTCTTGTTATGTTCACCAATAGCTGTTTAAGAAACGGCTCAATTTTTTCTTCCGGAAACCCGATTAACTTGCCCACCTCTTGGTATAAGGGCTTAGTTCTGTCAATGAGTTTTACTACTTTTTGGGGCAGTTTAAGGTCTCTATTCTCGAGAGTTTTAATTTTTGGGAGAATCCTCGTTAGCTTCTCAATGGCATTGTCTCCCAAGAAGGGCATTCCTCCATGTGCCTCTGCGCCCTTTGATTTGAGTTTAAGAGTTAATCCCCCCTTCTCCATAATGCAGATCCCGTATCCAAAAAGCGGACTAATGGTGCCCTCAGCTACGATTGCTAAGTCTCCATCCTTAATTATGCCTTTATCGACAAGCCACCCGGTTCCCAGATAACCGTCGGTTTCCTCGTCTGGCACAAGGGAACATTCAAGGGTGCCCTGCAATCTATCCAGTAAGTCGTAGCTCTGGAGAATGGACAAGGTGCTCAGAATGGCTGCTACTCCTCCCTTCATGTCGGAGGCTCCTCTGCCCCATATTTGACCCTCATAGACTTTTCCGCTAAAGGGTTCTACCATCCAATTAGTGGCATCACCAACTGGAACCACATCCACATGTCCATTCAATAGAATTTTTTTCCCTTTTTGGCTGCCCACCTTCGCGACTATTGACACTAGCTCCGGCTTGGCCTCGTATTTTTGCGCTTTTATTCCCAAATTATTCAAGTAATCAGAGATATATCCTGCAACTTCGCGGGTATCACCTGGAGGGTTTGTGGAGGGAATACGGATAAGTTGGGATACCAAGTCAACAATTTTTTCTTTATCTTTATCCACGGTTTCCAGTATTTTTTTCCATGTTTCAGGCATATGGGAACACTTCGTGCATCTTTTAATTGTGGGAGTTAATTAGCCAAAGGATTGTTGCAAGTTAAATTAATATTTTCCTCTTACGAATTGTTATTTATGGCAAATATTCCCTTGAGAAGAGTAGTGCTATTCAAACATGGCTTGGGATACTTTGAACGCAGAGGGAAAGTGAAGGGTGACGATGAATTCAAAATCTCCTACGATGAAAATGAAATCAACGATGTGCTAAAGAGTCTCTCAGTAATAGATTATGGTGGCGGCATAGTTCCTGAAGTAGATTATGAGGCGGCTCAGGAAACAAGTAGACTGCTTGAGAAAGTGGGTGTACATGTTCCTGTGGAAGATTCCTTAACCAGCCTTCTTAAACAGCTAATGGGAGCCAAAATCAGCCTCACCGCGGGAACAGAAGAGTTAACAGGAAGAATCCTAGGAATCGAAACCACAAAAGAAAAGGAAAACAATGTGGAGAGAGAGAAAAAATCCCTAGTCCTACTTCATGAAGACACAATCAAAACTGTAAACCTCACAGAAATAAAGAAGCTTAAAACACTTGACCCGGAGGTCAAGAAAGATATAGAATACTTCATTGACACAGTTTACGATTCCAGAAGAAAAAACAAGAAGACTCTGAATCTGAAGTTTCGAGGACAGGGGGAAAGAGAAGTAGCCATATGCTACACTGTAGAGGTACCTGTATGGAAAACAAGCTACCGACTAAACTATTCAGAGGAAAACCTGTGGATACAGGGCTGGGCGCTTGTAGATAACATGTCCGATGAGGATTGGGTTGACGTTAACCTCACACTAATAGCAGGGCTACCCATATCATTCAGACACGACCTCTACTCTGCGCGATACATGTGGAGACCAGAAATTAAAGTTAAAGAAACAGCAGGGGTAGCGCCAATCAGCCTAGAGGAAGAAATGAAGTTAGAAGCCGAAAGAGAAGATTTTTACGAAAAACCAAAATACGCCAAGGAGGAAGAAATTCCCCTGATGGCGCCTGCTCCCTCGCCTAAAATTCTTGCGAGGGGAGCCCCTATGTCAGGGGCTTATGATTCATTTGCGGCAGCCGCTACTGCGGCGGCTTCGGTTTCCACTGAATCTGCCAAGGCGGGTGAGTTCTTCTTCTACAGTATTTCTACTCCGGTGACCATTAGAAGAAACCATTCTGCTCTGGTGCCCTTCATTTACACTGAGATTGAGGGTAAAAAAATATTGGTTTATAATGAGAACGCACGAGTGGGAAATCCCGTATCCTGCATAGAGCTCAAGAACACCAGCGGCTTAACCCTCGAGGAGGGACCAGTTACTGTTTATGAGGAGAACTCCTATGCTGGAGAGTGTATGCTGCCATTTATGGTTGATGGGGACAAGCGCCTATTAGCTTATGCAGTTGATCAAACTGTTGCAGTTACCAAAGAAGTTAAAACGCAGTACGAATCGGTGCATGAGGTCAGAGTGATAGGGCCCATAGTCGAAACCTATTATTATCAAGTAAATGAAACCAAGTATACTCTCAAAAACAAGGGAGACGAAGAGAAAGAAATTATAATTGAGCATCCCAAGGAGTTTGGATTCGAACCCTGGAAGACGGAGAAATTTGAGGAAGAAACGCCAAACTATTACCGATGGAAAATAGTTCTAGAGCCGAGGAAAAGTCGGGAATTCACAGTAAAGCTGCGCAGACTCATAAGCTCCAGCCTCAACGTGGTAGGATTGAGTTCCGCTCTTATCGAAGATTACTTCGACAGGGGCCTGATCACTGGTGAGGAAAATAGCTTCCTTAAGAGAGTCGCAGAACTCCAGAGCAAGGTTAACGAAATAGGAACGGAAATGAACGACCTCGAAAAAGAGAAACAAGAGATATTTAGATATCAGGAAAGACTCAGAGAGAACCTGAAGGTTCTGGGAAACACCAGACAAGAAGCCGAACTCAAGGAAAAGTACATTTCCACCCTCGCCGCCCAAGAAGACAGAATACAAGAAATAGAAGCTAAGTTATGGGATCTCAACAAGCAAAGAGAAGATGCAAAACGGGAAATGGACAAAATAATAAACGAATACGCCGAGCAACAAAAAGACTAATCCCAAAAGGATTCCAAGAGACCTAACTAAAAAGCTTGATTTGAACCCTAAAATCTATACCATTCGAAACTCATTGAAAACAACCATCTCGTCTCTATTCCTACTTTTTTATTTTGCATCCGATAACTCCAAAAATTATTTTTTTATGTATGAAAAGTTTAGATTCATGAAACTTGATAGAAATTTCTTCTCCGAAGATCCTTCTCTTGTCGCTCGGAAACTCTTGGGCAAAGTTTTGGTGAAAAGGACTCCTGAAGGAACATTGAGGGGTAAGGTGGTTGAAACTGAAGCCTATTATTCTAAGGGTGATCCTGCGAGTCATTTTCAAGTAAGGCCGAGTAGTAGAGATTTTTTTAGGGAAAAACCGTCGGGAACAATTTATGTCTATTTCACTTATGGAAATCACTGGATGTTCAACATATTGGCTAAGGGTGAGGATAAAAGTGGAGCTGTTTTAATCAGAGCCTTAGAACCAGTAGAAGGAATAGACATAATGAGAAAGTATAGAAATGTGGAAAAGGACACGGAGCTCACCAGCGGTCCCGGCAAACTGACTCAGGCCTTCCAAATAAACGGTTCCTTTAACGGTAGAGACATTACGAAAAACGATGAGATTTATTTTGAGGATACTGGAGAGAACCCAGATATTGTTACTACGAGCAGGATAGGAATAAAAGGCGGTAAGGATATGCCACTGAGATTTTATGTTAAGGGAAACAGGTACGTTTCAAAAAAATGAACTATTTTCTAACGTAGATTTTTGAGTAAATTGCATGTTGACCTGTGCCCTATTTCCTCGGCGGTTTGTGAATGAATAGTCTAATATAGTGTTCGTCGAGTTCTTTGTCATATTCACTTACGGCGGGGTAGATTTCGTGGATGGTGTAGGCGTCAAGGAGTCTGAGGCCATACTTTTTGAAGAATTCGCCCAATTCGGAGAGGGAGGTTAGGGTGTGTGTGAATTCGCTCCAATAGATTTCGGGTCTACCGGGAAACATTTCCTGGATTAAAAGATCCTCAACAATTAGGGAGTTTACTCCTGAGAATTTTGTAATGTTGTAAAGAGATGCAGTCAATTGTTGCTTGTTCTCTGCATGGTTTGGAACTAATCCCAAAATGGTTACAATGTCGAATTGGTTAAATTTTCTTACGAATTCGGATACCGATTTTTCGTCGAAAACATTCACAACGTGAAGCTTGCCTTTAAGTTCGGGAAATTTGTTGGCAACCTTTTCCAAGAGTTCCTCCAAAAAATCTATCCCTATCACGTTGTAACCCTTTCTAAGGGCTTGATAGGTGAAATGGCCTGTACCTACCCCCACATCCAATAGTCTATTTCCTATGTCTAGTTTTTTTCTCCAAAATTCTATAACATTCCAAATGTCAAAAGTTTTTGCAGATATATCTGAACTTATTTCTTTTTCGGGAGCAGAAACATAATATTTTCTAACTTCATCATTCATCGCTTATTCCTATTCCCATCTTCTTTCATTCATAATAAGGCGTTCAGAATTTAACCCTTCTCAAATGTTTGCTGAATTTTAATTTGCCTTTAAGTTTTTATGTCTAATTGCGGGCGCCTAATTTAAAACTTGGTTTGGCTAAGCAGTAATACTTTTCAGTGTCTCGTTGAATATGTTGTAGGATTCTCTGTCGTAGAGGACGAATACCACTTTTTCTAGGCCCGTTCTGGCCTTTAAGTATTCAATTGTAGTTTTGAGCATTATTTCTGAGGCTCTCTTCATAGGAAAGCCGAAAATACCAGTACTTATGGCAGGAAATGAGATGCTTTTCAAGTTTTTTTCATCCGCAAGCTTAAGGCTGTTAAGAGTAGCATTTTTGAGTTTTTCATCTTCGTTGCCTTCTCCCCAGCGGGGACCCACTGCATGAATCACATACTTCGCCTTAAGGTTCCCACCAGTGGTGATTACAGCTCCCCCAACATAGGTTCCTCCAATCCTATCACACTCCTCCTGTATTTTAGGCCCACCCTTCCTTTTAATGGCACCAGCAACTCCTCCGCCTAGTTGAAGCGCGGCGTTGGCGGCGTTTACTATGGCGTCAGTACTTTGCTCCGTGATATCACCCTGAACTAATTCCAATATTGTTTTGTTCACTTTTAATTCAACCATCAAGCCCACCTCAAAACAGCATTTAATGAATAAAAAATAGATATTAAAACTTAAAACTTTCGAGAACTAAAGAGGGAAGGGGTTTAAGACTCTTTTAAATTCGAAATAGTGGCGCTTTATAATCTTTGCACCCCAACAGAAGAGCCACTCTTGTATGTGAACTACCCCGCCCTAACGGACGGGGCTTCCAGCGTTTAGAGTAGGCTTTACGCCCATCTCCTCATCTGCTGGTTCGGGGG
>JAHQXB010000049.1 GCA_029856435.1 Candidatus Jordarchaeia archaeon | reverse complement strand
CTCCTGCACTCCTCACGGCGTTGGCGACAACACCCGCAGGAGAAGTGGTCAGTGAAGAAGCGGAGACGTGGATTCGTGAAGGTGGGGAGCGGGTCCACCCTGACCGGGTTGGAGTGGAAGGCGGCTGATGAACTCGCGAGGCCGCCGCATGACACTATGAAGCCCCAAATCTATGTAATTCTATGAATATCTACATAGAGTAGAACCCAACCCAAATTCCTAAGGCCATAAAATTTATATTTTTTGTAAAAATTATAAATTTTACAGCAATTACTATTCCACTCAAGTGGCTTGAAATTTTTTGACACATGCATCCGGGTTTCTGAACAAGCTCTACAATGATTTTAAAGTTCTATAGGGATAGCATTAATGCAATTACCTAAAAAATAGACACTGTAGAAACCAATCACAACTTCTCCTAATCTTGGTAAATCCCTTCGTACCTTCACATTTCAATAGTTCTCAACAAAAGTTTGGCGGAACAGGACTAAGCAAACTGGGAGTAAAAGTTTTTCGTTTAATGGTCGCTGGGGGACACCTCTGATTAGCCTTTCAGACGCACATGTGATTCAGAATACTTCTAATTAGCGCATCCCTTCGCCGAAAGGAGCATTTTTAGAGCTATTTTTACGTTGAAGCCTAAATCCTTTTTCTGAAGAAGACCTATCAATCCCACAAATCATAAAAATACACTAAAACTTTTTATGCCCTGCTAACTTTATCTCTTTTATTAACATGTTTTTCGAATAGGAGGTTTGTGTTTGAAGGTTTTGGTGTCTTACTGGACTCAGACTGGGAATACCAAAAAGGTTGCGGAAGCCATTTTTGAAGAAATCAAGGGGGAGAAGGAGCTCAAAAAATTGGATGAGGTTGAAAGTCTTGAGGGCTACGACCTTGCTTTCATCGGCTTTCCCATTAACGCGTTTGGACCCGCTGCACCAGCTAAAAAGTTCTTGGAGAAAAACGCTAAAGGAAAAAACATTGCTTTGTTTGTAACTCACGCTGCACCCGACAAGAAGGAAGATTTTAAGGGGTATGGTTTGGACTTCGAGGAATTTCAGGGGTGGCTTGCCAGGTGCAAGGAGCCTGCAGCGGGAGCAAACTTGGTAGGGTTCTTTGACTGTCAGGGTGAGCTTAGTGAGCAAATTGCGAATTTTTTGAAGAAGCAGGAGGATCCCAAACTGCGTACTTTTGGAGAACTGCGTGACAAGACTTTGGGTCAACCTGACGCTTCACGAATAGAAAGAGCGCGAATATTTGCAAGGGAGATACTGAAAAAATTCAGAGGCTAATTTCCTTACCCTTCAAACATCTTTTTTCAACTAGTATTTTGTGGGCTCTTATCCACATTTATTCTACTTGATTTTGGACACTATAGAGTTTCTCATTAATTTTTTCCTAAACCTATCCTTGACCGGGGCTATTTAAGGCTTCTTTCCCCAAAAGAGGCGGAAAAACCATACTTTCTGGAAGCGAAAAGGAAAAAATTAAATGGAAAGTCTATAATAGGGCTTTATCACCTTATTGTATTAATATTTATATTTTGGAAACATTATGTAGATACATAAATTTTATTTGTTATAATGTGTTTATTTTTTAAGAACCTGAATAGGGATAGGGAGAATATGTGTAAGTATTGTATAAAGTATGGAGATGGAAAAAAGTGGTATTTAAATCCGAGGAACTACAGTGATGAGGTGATACGTGGCGAGTCAACTAGGGTTAGAATGGAGGATACTTTGCTGGGGCAGCTTTTTGGCTTGAAGGGTACTATTCAGGAGATTATGACTACTGCACAGCGGTTCAAAGTGGATGTGGGTTTGGGTGAAAAGGTGGACGATGTTTTTCCAGATTTACATGATGACTCTGCGCGTGTTATGCGTGAACAAATACCCGCCATGATGGAGCAGGCAGTTGCGGGACAGGTGGTTCCTCTTGAAGATGCGGAAAAAATAATTGATTTGAATGAGGGAGACATTTTTGTTCTTCCTTGCATATGCCGGAAGTATTATGGGGGGAGGGAGAAAATGTGTTGCATGTTTCTGAGGCCGGCGGCGGAACCCCTACAGAAAAATATTGGGTCCTGGGATAAGCCCAACAAGATGGTTTCCAAGGATGAGGCTAAAAGGATTTTGAGGGAACTAGACGGGGAAGGATTGGTTCATGGAATTTTCTGGTGCCCAGCACCGGTTCCAACTATGCTTTGCAATTGTGATTATCCCTACTGCATTGCAATCAGAGCCAGATTCCATTACAATGTAGACGAAGTATTCAAAAAGGGGGAGTATGTGGCTCTCGTAAATACCCTTGATTGCAATGGATGTGGTGGCGCGCCCCGTTGTCAGACAAGGTGCATTTTTGGAGCCCTAAAATTTTCTCCCACCACAGGCAAAGTACACGTGAACCAAATGCAGTGTTGGGGCTGCGGACTGTGCCGCACCGCCTGTCCAAATGATGCCATAAAACTTGTACCGCGTGAAGAAATTCCCCAATTAAAGAATGTGTGGTGAAACTCGTATTGGTAACCATAAGACCAATAATAAAGTATAATAAGGAAAAGTGTGGAGACCCAGCCGCATGTTTGAAGTGCATAAAGGCTTGCCCCTATTGCGTTTTAGCATATAGACCAGTAGAAATTCCGGAGCCGGGAAAACCCCCAAGAGACTGGATCATTGTTTCGACCTTCCGCGTCATGTGCACTTATCCCTCGTGCAAATCCTGTATAGAGGTCTGCCCTAAGGATGCCCTCACAATTTCTATTCCCGAAAAATAATCCTAAAGAATTAATTTTATGTGCCCTTTTTTTGGTGAGACCTTTGCCAAGTGTTGTAAGTGAGAAAACGCTGTGTGCTGCGGCTGCTTCCTACTTTTCTTCACGAGGCTATTTTGTTCGGCGAAACTATGAAATACTGGGAAAGCCCATAGACATAGTTTGCATTATGCCCCGTTTGTCCGATTTGAAAAAGAGGATTAAAAGCACACATTTCGTCCCCTCAGGTATTCTATACACTTTAATAGGTGGGGTGTGGAGAACCACTGAAGACATTGCTTCCGAGACGGGTTCCAGCGCCCTATTTGTTAGTTCTGCTTTGGAAGATTTAGTTAGGGATGGGTGGGTGGAGAAAAAGGAGGAAGAGGGAAAAGTTTTCTGGAGGGCTAAAGAGTACAGGATTCCCTCCAAGGATTGTGTGATGGCGCATTGTAGATATAGGAAGTGCATGGAATCGTTAGAGGGGCTAAGCGGTTTGGAAGGTTGTTACAACAGGATGTACTATGTGTTTCCTTTCCCGGTGGATGAGGAATTTATAGATTTATGCTCCGAGAAGGGCGTGGGTATTCTAATATTCTATGAGAGGGTGGGATTGTTCAAAGAGCTACTTCCCCCTGAGGTGAAAGAGGTAACTAACTTGAAGGTCTACGCCAATCTTTGCGAGGTTATCATTAAAGAGAACCTTCTCTACAGGTCAATAGACAGCATATGATAAAAATGAGGGGAGAGTCATGACTTTTGAAAGAGGACTCACAGTTTCTGTGTGCGGTAAGGGGGGAGCTGGGAAAACAACCCTCACCGCCCTACTACTTAAAGCCTTGATGGAAAAGAATTTAGGGGATATCCTGGTGATAGACGCTGATCCTGCTATGAATTTGGGCATCGCTCTGGGCATTAATATGGAGGGAAAGACCACCCTGGGAATGATACTGGACAGGAAAAAGGAAGAGTTGGATTCTGGAACCAGCGCTTATGGCAAACTTATGGAAGCGGAAATCTGGGAGAGCGTCGTTGAGCAGAATGGTTTTGACATGCTTGTAGTGGGATATAAGAGGGGGGAGGGCTGCTACTGTGACCTGGATAGTTTCGCCGCAGGAATGATTGAAGCCCTAACAAAGATGTACGATTTCATCCTCATCGATTTCTACGCCGGATTTGAACACCTCAGCCGAAGAACCAGTAAAGCCTCTGACATTCTTTTAATTGTGACTGAACAGTCCAAAATGGGGTTAACAACCACACGCCGCATCAAAGAGTTAGCCGACGAGGTTAACCTATCTTTTGATGAGATTTTCCTCTTTGGAAATAGATTAGACGCCACATGGGAGCAGGAACTCTACCAGTTTTCCAGAAAAATGGGAGTAAAATATGCGGGAATAATCCCCTACGACCAGAACATTGCAGAAGCCAGCTTAATGGGAAAACCCATAATAAACATACCTAGCAGTTCACCAGCATCTATAGCTACGAGAAAATTCTTGGATACAATGCTTCAGGAATACTCACTTTAACACCCCCACACCTAAAGTCGAGAGCCTTGTCGCCGAAGAGTTTGTAGAGAAACGAAAAAGGAAATGAGAAAGTTTGGTTTTGTGGTCTATTTTAAACCCATTTTTCGCAGATTCTGCGAATTTCTCCGTGATGCTGAAACACTACCGGCGTGGTAGGTGTAGCCTTGACCTCTCAAACTGAAGGTTGCGAGGGTTCCGAGAGACGAGGTTCTCAAATCTAAGAGTTCACAAATCTCACAAAAGATTCACAAATGTGCGAAAAATGGGTTTAAACTTCAAATATTCTGGTTTTGTAATTAGGAGGATTATATTCTAAGATTTTTATGTTGACATGGTTTCCTAGCACGTTTTCTGCCGCTCCAACGAATGAGAAAAATTCCGGAACAAAAGATCTGGCTGAGTATCGCAAAAATAGAAGAGTAAGAAAAGGTAAGGTGGCGGGTATTACATTTCGAAAAATTTTGCTTTGCAGTTTGGAGGTTCATACCCTATTATTTTTACGTCGTATCCTCTTTTTAGGATTAGTTCCGCTACTCCGGCAAAGGCGACTAGGCGGGTGCATGACACTTGTCCTAGGGCGGTGTAGACGCCTTCTTTGTTTAAGTCAAGGCACACATTTATATAGCTACAGTCGCCGCTTACTTGCACCTCTACTTCTTCGTCGCCCAAGTCGGTGAGTTTTATGTCTTGCTCCTTCACAAATCCTATGGCTACAAGTAGAGCTTTATATCTTTGTAGAAAGTCGTAGAGATTCTTTGCTCCTTTTAGATGTTCTGTTAGTCCCAGGCTTGTAACAAGAGATTTTGTTGCTTCCTTAGCCACCCTTTTTGTTATGGCTCCAGTTGCGCCTGCAAGCAAACTTTCTCCCTTCATTGCACCGTAAACCAAAGCGTCCTGTGAAGGATATTTTTCTACCAAACCTATTAATGCAGCTTCCAGTTCATCCACTGTACCGCAATTCCAATTCAGCTGGAATTTTTCCCGAGCATACTTGTTGGCATACTCCAAAAAGAGCTTCCTAACCGAAGGATTAATCAAAGGTTCATACCGATACGCGTCAGCAATGGCTCTAACTATCCTCTCATTTCCAACAGGCACATTTTACACCCCTTTTTGTCGTATGTTGGCAAATATTATAAATTAAGCATGTTTAATTTGTACCTTTCTACCAAATAAAACTTGCGTTTTGCGACTTGGAGGGGGAGATTTTCAGGCCTTGGGGCGATGGATTTTTGAAGGTTAGACCGTTCAACTTAGTGACTTGGGGTTTTTGAAAAACAATTGTGTGCTCAAAGTTGACTACGCATCCCCCGAAAGAAAGTTGGGAAGAGCGTCAACCCAAAAACCCGCAGGTTTAGAATCGTCTGCCCCAACGAAGAAAGACAGAAGAGTGCGGACTTCGTGGGGCTTCTCAACCCCGCCTCACCGAAGAAGTCGCGGCGGTAGTAGAGGAGCAGTTCAAAGACCCCTCTGCCCCACTTGTGGCAAACCCCTGGAAGGGAATAGAGTATGGTATTATGCTCACCATAAGGCTCTTGGTGATTGTTTTGTCTAGTTTGGTGATACCTTTTACGACACACCCCAGCGAAATTATGTTGGTGATGCGCAAATTTAGGTTTCCCAACTAGTTGATTCTGCTATGCACAATGTCGATCAGATTTGTTTCTCTGACTTTTCAAAATCTTGGTATCATCCGAAACGCACAAAAGCTTAGAGGGGGTAACTCAGATTTAAAGATTTAACCCTGATGCTTGGAACTCTGTTGATAATTTCTATTAAAACTGCCAAGCAGATGGCGTTGGCTTTAGATTCGAAGGCTTTCGGGCATAGTAAGCAACGAACATCTTTTAAGATGATTAAATTAGTTCAAAAAGACGTTTTATTTTGTGCATTTTCATCGATAGTTTTGGTAGCCGTTGCTGTATGGGTTAAAATAGGATCGGGATGGGTTATATGGCCGTGAAGGAGAACGTGATCGCTAGGATAAGGGGCTTGTGTTATAAGTATCCAATCTCGGAAGAGTATGTGTTGAAGAACATAAATCTTGACGTTAGGAGGGAGGAAGTTTCTGGTTGTTGCAGGTCAATCTGGCAAGGAAAATCAACACTTCTGTACTCTCTCAACGGCATAATTCCTCACGCCTTAGTGGGGAAATGAAGGACCCGGTAAGTATTTGTGAACTGGACACGAGGGAGAACGATATAAACGTGTTGGCTACCAAAGTGGGAATGGTGTTCCAGAACCCAGAGGCTCAGCTTTTCAATGTTACCGTTGAGGACGAGTGGCGATGTAGAATTGTTCGGTTTCGCCTCAAAAAGGGGGGTGTTTATAGGGCTTCTTTCACGATTTGGAGCCTTAATAGGGAGATGGAGCCGAATAAATCTGCATCACTGAGGACGAGCTGGCTTTTATTGCTGAAAATTTTTGTTATATACCAAGAATGAGATAGTAAGATGTGTGGATTTTGCTTTAGACGCGGTGGATATCAGAGATTTGCAAACCCGTTATCTGTTTGAACTGTCCGGTGGAGAGAAGCAGAGAGTGCTCATTGCTTCAGCAACATCGGTCAAACCAGAAATTCTGGTGCTTGATGAACCAACAGCAGACCTCGACGCCGAGGGAAGAGACATGGTACTGAGTATTCTTAACAAACTAAACGAAAGGGGTATAACCTTAGTCATAGCAGAGCACGACTTAAATTGTTAGATACGCGAGTTGAATGATTGTATTGGAAAACGGAAAAATAATAGCGAAAGGTAATCCGAGATCCATCTTTCTGAATCCGACAATAGAAAATGTCGGGTTAAGAATGCCCAAACTGTGTAGATTTTCCTAAAATTGGAAAGTAGGATAGAAACCAGGGAGGTACCATTAACCATTGATGATGCAGTAACTTGTTTTAAAGATTATCCATCAAAAAAACAAAAATTAAGCAGAATGGTGAGAATCCCGTTTTGGCGAAGCAGGATAAGCCGATCATCAAGATTGAAGACCTATCTTTTGGGTACCACGGTGAAATAGTATTAAAACACGCCAACCCTACCATAAATGAGCGTGAATTCGTTGCCTTGATAGGATCAAACGGTTCAGGGAAAACCACATTAGCTATGATTCTAGCTGGTCTGCTAAAACCGAAGAAAGGAACAATAAGAATTGGCGGTGTTAACCTAGGAAAAATAAAAAGACTAAACGAAAAAATCGGGTCCTTATTTCAGAATCCAGACTACCAGATTTTCTGTGACAACGTTGAATCTGAAATCGAATATGGTGTTAAAGATAATAAATCGAAGATGGTTAAAGAAATTCTTGAAAACATGGATTTGAAGAAATGCAGAGATAAAAAACTCTTGGATCTATTCTAAATTTTAATTCTAACGGTAAGACCATTATACTGATAACGCATGATATGAGAATTGTCGCTGAATATTGCCGCAGAGTAATCGTTATGAACAAAGGCCGTATCATTTTAGACGGAGGTACAAGAGCTGCTCTCTCCAAAACAGAAACACTAAACCAAGCACATTTAAAACCGCCCCCATAATAGAAATATCTTTAAAATCCAAAATCGACCCCCCATTAATCAAAATAGAGGAAATTGGAATGTATGCGTATACTTGAAAAGGAACTTGCATCCACCTTTCCAGCTTCTCTAAAAGTGGGACCAATGTGCTTGTCGCACGTTTTCTATTAGGTTTCTTTTCCTGCTCTCAAGTATGGTGGTTGCATGATTCACACATTTACCTTACCAACCGTATTTTGATACCAGGGCACTGTTAACTAAGTGGCTCCTATCATACGCTATACATTTTTCGGCTCAAACACCTTCTCCTGAGCGTATTTGGGCGTTTTTCACCCGGGGAACAACTGTGAGCATACTCCCATCGGGGGCTTAGAACACTTTTCCGAACATGCACACGATAGGAAAACACCTAAGTTAATTGTGCCGGTACAGACCAAAATGTGTAAATTATTGTTAATTCGTTATTTGATTTTGGGTTTATTTTTGGGGGGCTCCACTTAGGAGGTCTGCTATTCTGTGGATTTCTATGAGGTTGCTTTCGTGGGGCTGTCTTGTTCTGATTCCCGCTGTGAATAGGACATAGTCTTCGTCTTTGATTAGGGCTTTCTCCTTGAGTATCTGTGCTGTGTAGCGGATTATGTCCGGGGCTTCTCGGTATTTTAAGTATACTGGTTCTACCCCGTAGACTATTTCTAATTGCCTTTTTACCAT
Organism: Candidatus Jordarchaeia archaeon; assembly: GCA_029856435.1. Lineage (GTDB taxonomy): Archaea > Asgardarchaeota > Jordiarchaeia > Jordiarchaeales > Jordiarchaeaceae > Jordiarchaeum. Next base: position 11,544 of record JAHQXB010000049.1, on the reverse strand, counting down.
TTCGTTCTCTGTTACTGCGATTATGGGTTGTTTGAGTCTGAACCGGGCAATCATTCTTGCGGTGTATCCGGATCTGGTTAGGGTTACAATCTTGTCTATGGGCATTGAGTTTGCTATTAGATTTATGGATTTGCTCACTGTTTGGGAAATGTTGATGTAGCCGTTCATTTCTACTTTACTTGTTACCATGCGTTCAGCTTCCTTTGCGATTTTGGTCATCATTTCCACGCATTCTACGGGATATTTTCCAATGGATGTTTCTCCTGAGAGCATTACTGCGTCGCTCCCATCTAGGATGGCGTTTGCCACGTCGCTTGCTTCGGCTCTGGTTGGTGTGGGATTGTTCATCATAGATTCCAGCATCTGGGTGGCGGTTATCACTACTTTTCCCAGCTGGTTGCATCTTCGAATTATGTTTTTCTGGATGAGGGGAACCTTCTCGTAATCTATCTCCACGCCGAGGTCACCGCGTGCCACCATTATGGCGTCTGATTCATCTATGATTTCGGCGATGTTTTTTACACCTGAATGGTTTTCGATTTTGGCTATTATTGCCTGTCCGCTGTTGCCGATTTTCGCTCTTAGATTCTTAACGTCGTTTGCGTCTCTTGTAAATGAGAGTGCTAGGAATTCAACGTTGTGTTCTTTGGAGAATTCTATCGCTTGGAGATCTTTTTGTGATAGGCTGGGAACATTAATCCTCTTATGGGGAATGTTAACTCCCTTGTTGTTTTCAATTATTCCCGCATCGAAAACATGGAGGTACAGTTTTCCGTTTTCCTTCTTTTTTATTTTTGTTCCTATGGCTCCGTTATCAATGAGAATCTTGTCTCCCACATCCACCTCGTCATAAAAGTTGTAGGAGAAAGTGAGTTCCTCGTCCCCAAAACCAGCCACCACCACATCTCCCTCATTAACCTCTCGGAATCTCCTAATTCTTGTTCTGATCTCCGGACCCTTAATATCTATAATGATGGGTATCTCCCCCACGCTCCTCGTCAAATTAATGATTTCTTTGTACTGGTCGAAATCCCCATGGGCAGTATTTATTCGAACTACATCCATTCCCGCCTCATACATTTTCTTGATTGTTTTCAGATTCAAACTGGCGGGACCTATTGTACAAACTATTTTAGTTTTTTTGTCTCTTCTTCTAACCATACTGAATCTACCCCAAAATAACATTTGAGTATTGGAAACAAAAATCCTGAATTGAAAAATAGCATGTGGCTACCTTTGCACTTGTGGTGCTTTTTGATTTAAATCTTGCCACCCACTATTTATCTGGTTTACTCTCTCAATTCTGGCACCGTTTCCTCAGCGTCTCCTGTTGCGAGGTAGTGCTGTTTTGTAACTTTTCCCACCTTCTACGTCTTAAATGAGTATTTTCTTCTTCCTTAAACGCCGAATTTAGGCTTAAACCAAGACATTTTCTACACACCACGAACCTGCCCACAACAAGTGACGCTAGGTTAACAGTGCCAATCGCCTCTAAGAAAAACTTTAAAGAACTTGTCTAAAAAACCATATATGTGTGATAGTTAAAGTGGTGGTCAGTAAAATTGGGAAAACCAAGGGTGCTCCTTACCGGCGCTTCGGGCTCTATGGGAAAAATGGCCTTCCAAGAATTACTTAAGAGGAAAGACGAGTTCGACATAGTTTTGCTGCTTTTACCCTACAAGGAGATAATAAAAGAATTTTCAAGGTATGTGGGCGGAAAAGGGGTACCAGTTGGAGAGAGAGGGATTGTTGAACATGAGGGGTTAAAAATTGTGTATGGTGATTTGACCAACCCAGAAGACGTTCTGGAGGCAGTTGATGGTTGCGATTTTGTCCTTCATCCCGCCGCTCTAATACCTCCTGCCGCCGACCGTAATCCAGAACTTACAGAAAGGGTGAATTTGGGGGGCACAAAAAACATAATTAACGCCATCAAAAAGCAGCCAAACCATGGAGACGGAGTAAAGCTAGTCTACGTTTCCTCTATTGCCATATATGGAGATAGGCTTCCTCCTGTTCACAGAATAAGGGTGGGCGACCCGTTAATTCCCAGCGTCTATGACTTTTATGCTACGACAAAGTTGAAGGCTGAGAGGGAGGTTATAGATTCAGGTTTGAAGTACTGGGTTTCACTGAGACAAACGTATATTGCCATTCCCAACGCTCTAAGTTTAATGGATCCCATTCTCTTCCACCAGCCCTTAAATACCCACATAGAACTCATCACCAGCCAAGATGCGGGATACGGATTGGTGAAGTGCTTGGACGCCCCAGATGATTTCTGGTGCAAAATATATAACATGGGAGGGGGTGAATCGTGTAGGTTCATCTACAGAGACTACATCCGGGATATGATGGAAATAATGGGAATAGGGGATTACAGAAAAGTAATGGAGAGGAACTGGTTCTGCTTGAGAAACTTCCACTGTGGCTGGTACGAAGACAGCTACATCCTCAACAGTTATCTCCATCACCAGAGGCAATCACTTGAAGACCACTACAAACAAGTAAAGGAAAGCATCCCAGCGTACTACAAATTTGTGAAAATTGTTCCAAAAAGTATTATTAAGAAAATGATGGAAAGAATGGCTAAAAGTGAGAACGGCCCACTTAACTGGGTGTATTCCAATAATCGGGGCAGGATTAACGCCTTTTTCGGATCAAAGGAAAAATGGGAATCCATACCCGACTGGAGCGACGACACCACCCCTGGTGATGAAGAATCACACCTATTAGACCATGGCTACGACGAAACGAAGAAGGATGAAGATTTAACGATAGAAGACCTGCGTCAAGCCGCCAAATTCAGGGGAGGGGAGTGCCTCTCAGAAAAACTCGTCGATATGAAGACAAAGCTGAAATGGAAATGCGCCTTCGGCCACATTTTTGAGGGCAGCCCCACACTCATTCTTAAGGGAGGACATTGGTGTCCTGAGTGCACACCTCCACCCTGGAATTATGATAAAATAGCAAAGAAAAACCCGTTCCTAGCCCAAGTATACTATTCGAATCACTCAAAAGACGAGAATAATTACTACGACTACTAGTAGTATGGGGTAAACAAGTTGCGAAATATGCCTCAAATTCTTTCGCAACACGAGAATGCCAAAAATAGAGAAGGGATATCTGGAGGAGGCCTTTTCGCTACTTAATTGCCATCATTTTTTGTTATCCAAGATTTTTTGGCGGTTGTGATTGGAATTCCTCATATCCTACTCAGGGCAGTTTTACTTTAACCAAAAGACGGATATAGGTATAATAAAATAAAGTAGGGGTATGCACTTGGTTTTATGAGCTTGTGTCATTCGTTCTCCTTTTTCCTAGAGGAAAGTTATCTTTTGGTTGGGTTCTTTTTCCCGGCGGGAAATGTTCACCGAAAGAGCCTACGTAGACCTTCTTTCTTGGTTTGAAGCCCCATCATTTGTTTTTCAATCACAATAGCTAAATACATGATTGAGATTATTTTTTAAACACATGATCTACACCTGTTGGTCTCTATGTTACAACTATTGTAGCTGAGGAGAAGTTATGTATGAGTGGGATGCCGAGGAGTATCACAAAAGTTCATCAGAACAGCAGAAGTGGGCGCGAGAACTCATATTTAAACTCCAGCTTAGAGGAAGCGAAAGAGTTTTGGATATTGGATGCGGCGACGGAAAAATCACTGCTGAACTCGCCGAAAAGGTGCCGAAGGGCTCGGTTCTAGGTATTGACAACTCGGAAGAGCAAATACGTTTCGCTCAAAAAAAATTTCCCAAGGAGAAATTCCCTAATCTCTCTTTTATGGTTCTAGATGCGAGGAATATGAAGTTCAGAGCGGAATTCGATGTAGTTTTTTCCAACGCTACTCTACACTGGATCATAGATCACTTAACCGTACTCAAAGGGATAAAAAACAGCTTAAAGCCCAATGGAAAAGTTCTGCTCCAAATGGGGGGAAGAGGAAACGCCACTAAAATCCTAGAGGTTATGGAAACTATGATAAAAAGTAAGAAGTGGGGTAGGTACTTTACAAATTTCACTTTCCCATACGGCTTTTACGGACCTGAAGAGTACAGAGAATGGCTGGAACAAGCGGGTCTCAAGGCTAAACGTGTGGAGTTAATCCCAAAAGATATGGTTCAGAAGGGAAAAGAAGGTCTATCCGCATGGATTCGCACAACTTGGCTTCCTTATACTAAGAGGGTACCTCCAGAACTGCGAGAAAAATTCATCGAAGAATTGGTGGATAAGTACGTTGAAAAGCGCCCATTAGACAACGATGGTTTTGTTCATGTTGCTATGGTGAGGTTAGAAGTTGAGGCGGAAAACAGCATCTCAACTTGACTCAGCCGAAGTTATAGGAGAGGACACGCCTTTTATCAAAGATTCCAAAATTTAATTTTGGTAGGAACCTTCGGACATGGTTCAACGTGTATGTGATCATCAGAAAGAAACGAACCAACTTTTTAGAAGACAAAAAGAGCAAATGGGTTGCCTTGAAGACAAGAAAAAAGGTTGCAATCCATGGAATCCACTTTTCTGTGACTCTTTTCTACTCTCTCAACTGCCTTTTTAGAACCTTCCCTGTTAAACTCATAGGAAGTTCCTTGCGGAACTCAATAATTTTTGGCACCTTATACTTGGCCAAATTGTTTCTTAGAAAATTCATAATGTCCTCCTTCAATTCTGGACTTTCCTGGTAGCCTTCCTTTAAAACTATGAATACCTTTACCCGTTCACTGCCTGGGCGTTCGGGATCTGGCACGCCAACAGTCGCAGCCAGAGCCACTGCTGGGTGCTGGTGAACCACCTCGTCCACTTCTCTGGAGAAGACTTTGTATCCTGAAACGTTAATCATGTCCTTTGTGCGGTCTACTATGTAGAAGTAGCCGTCCTCATCCATGTAACCCACGTCTCCCGTAAACAGCCAGCCGTCCTTAAGAGTGTGGGCGGTTTCTTCAGGCTTGTTCCAGTAACCCTTGTAGAACACCTGCGGACCGTACACTGCTAGTTCGCCTTTTTCACCCGCAGGCAAAGCTTCCCTTGTGTTAATGTCCACGACCTTGACTATGGTGTCTGCAATAGGCAAACCTACGGAGCCAATTTTTTTCTTGCCTTTGTAGGGCATAATTGTGGCACAGGGACTTGCCTCTGTGAGTCCCCAAATCTCCACTACTACACCTTTGGTTTTCGTTTGTAATTCTTTAATGATTTCCACGGGCATGGGGGCTGCAGCGCTTAAAAACTGTTCGGCGTTGACTACTTTGGATTCGAAGAATTTGGGATTCTTTAGGAGCATCATGTATAGGGTGGGTACGTTCACTATCCATTTGGGGTTGTAATCGTTTATTAGTTGTATTATGTTGTCTGTGTCTCGGGGGTTCCATACTAGGCACTGGGCCCCCCCAATGGTTATCGCTACCAAGCAAACTATCAGTCCAGCTACGTGGAATATGGGGAAAGCTGAGCAGAAGGTGTCTGTTCCAAAAGAGGGATTGAACCAGGTGTAGACTTGGTATATGTTGCATACCATGTTGCGGTGGGTGAGAACCACGCCCTTTGGAAGGCCGGTGGTGCCTCCTGTATACTGTAGGATTGCCTCGTCTTCTTCGGGGTCAATTTTTATTTTTGGAGGTTGAGGTTGGTGAGTTTTGATTAGGGTGAGGAACTGTTTTGCTCCTTCCACCTCTTTAGGCTCTGCTAGGGGTCCTGGCTGCTGTGGGAAGTCGCCCAAGCCGGCTATGATTATGTTTTTAAGTTTGGTGTTGGGTTTGACTTCGTTTACTCGGGAGAGGAATAGGTCTAGGGATATTATTGTTTCCGCTCCTGAGTCGTTTAGTATGAATTCTATTTCTCGGGGTGAGAGTAGGGGGTTTATTCCTACCACTGTCCCTCCAGCTTTAAGTATTGCGTATATGCTTATTACGTATTGTGGAACGTTAAGCATAAGGAGTGCTACTCTACTGCCCTTTTTAACGCCCATACCTGTTAGAGCATTGGCGAAACGGTCTACATATTCTCCCAATTCTTCGTAGGTTATTGTTCTTTTGCCCCAAAAAAGCGCTGGCTTGTCTGGGAATTTTTTCACTGAGGCGTTGAGGGTTTCATAGATAGGTATTTTGGGATAGTTTATGGTTTTGGGAACGTCTTCGTCATAATTTTTTAACCAAGGTTTTGAAAGGTACACTTTTTCAGCCAATTATATTGCCTCCATCTCCTCCGATTGAATTGGTTCTATTATATTTTTCAGAATTTAAGTATTTTGGATTTAAAAATATTATTTTTTTTCAATATTAAATTTTTAATATCTATAAAAAGGGGAGCAAACAACTTTTCAGAGACGAAATAATCCCCAGAAGCAAAGATTTATTTTTTGTGTAAGAACAACCAATTTTGCTGCAAAGACAATGTTTTCGTTCTTTACCGTGAAAAAGCTTTCATATTTCTATCTAAAAACACTCTATAGACTTTCCATTTAATTTTTTCCTTTTCGCTTCCAGAAAGTATGGTTTTTCCGCCTTTTTTGGTAAAAGAAGTCTTAAATAACCCCCGGGTTAAGGATAGGTTTAGGAAAAAATTAGTGAGAAACTCTATAGCGTATGAAAGTTTGCCATAAGGACATGTTCTCGTTCTTTTTCTAAGAAGCGTAGCTTATGTAAGCTCTTCAGGTGGTTCTTTTTTTGGCTCCTATTAGGGAATCAGGTTGGAAGATTTCTTCTATTGTTTTTTTGTCCATTAATCCCTTTTCTAAAACCAACTTTCTGACGGATATTCCTCTGCTGAGTGCTTCTTTTGCGATTTCAGCCGCCTTAAGGTATCCAATGTGTGGCGATAGAAGGGTGACCAGCGAGGGGTTCTTTTCGAGGTACTCTTTGCACCTTTCACGGTTGGCTTTTATGTCCAAAATACATTTTGTAGTAAAAACGGGAAGATAGTTTACCAAGAGTTCTATGGATTGGAGGAGGTTGTGGATTATTACGGGCATCATCACGTTTAGTTCTAGTTGTCCTGCCTGCACGGCCAGTGATATGGTGAGGTCGTTTCCCACGATTTGGAAACCTATCATATTTAGGCACTCACACATCACGGGATTCACTTTCCCGGGCATTATTGATGAGCCTGGTTGAACTGCGGGTAGTACAATTTCTGAGAGGCCAGTGGTTGGTCCCGAGTTGAGGAGACGTAGGTCATTTGCGATGCGAATTAGTTCCAGGGCTAGTTCTTTTAGTCCACTTGATACTGTGGCTATTTTGAGTTGGCTCTGTTGTGCTTCGAAGGGGTCAGAGGCTGGTTTGAGGTTAAGAGAACTTATTTCAGAGAGCTTTTTCACCACTGTTTCTCTATATTTGGGGTGGGTATTAACGCCAGTTCCAGTTGCTGTGCCCCCCAAAGCTACTTCTTCTATCTCCTGTTTCCTAATTTTTAACTGTCTTAAGGCTCGGTCTATTGCTGACGCGTAGGCCTGGAATTCCTGTCCCAAAGTAACTGGTAACGCGTCATTAAGGTGGGTTCTCCCAGATTTTATTACGTCTGAAAATTCCTCCCCCTTCTTGCGAAAAGCATCTCTTAGATTTTCCAGAACACTAAACAGTTTTTGTAGAGCTAGAAGTGTGGCTACATGCATAGCGGTGGGAAAGGTATCATTAGTTGACTGGGCCATATTAACGTGGTCGTTTGGGCTTATTGTTTTGTATTCACCTTTTGGCCTCCCAATGATTTCCAAGGCGCGATTAGCCAGCACCTCATTTACATTCATATTAAAGGAGGTACCCGCCCCTGCCTGGAAAACATCCACCACAAATTGGTCCATTAGTTTGCCTTCCAGAACTTCATCACAAGCTTGAACTATGGCCTTCCCTATTTTGGGATCTAGAAAACCCACCTCCATATTGGTTAGAGCAGCAGCCTTCTTTACCATAACGTAAGCCTTTACAAAAAAGGGGTGTTCCCTCAACCCACTAACGGGAAAATTTTCTAGGGCTCTTTGAGTCTGAATTCCATAATAAGCCTCAAATGGCACCTCCTTCTCTCCTAACGGATCCAGCTCTCTCCGCATTCTCATAACTATCCAACCAGCATCAATCACAGACTGTTGACTACAGAAAAAGTTTACTCTCACTATAAAAATTTAATTCCCGTAAATTAAGAGAATGGGAGAGGGAAACAAAAAATATTGGTGTATACTTCGAATCGGAAAAATACGTTAAGAATTGTGGGTTCACCCATTTTAACAGTTCTAATAAAAAAGGAAGCCCCCATCCCCAAAGAATTGTCTTTTAGAATAATTCAGGTTTCTTCAGATGAAAATGGTATACGAACTGGCATACTGGGTCTCCACGGGTTCGGCAGAGCACCTCATTGCAAGTAACCGACTCTGCACCCCAATCTGCTAATCTATGTTCTTCAATCCATTCTAGGATTCCAGACAGTGTATTACACATAAACAATTGAGGTGAGGGCGAAATCAGATCTTTACAGAGTGGACAATCCGCTATGGAGTAAGTTATGTACACATCGCTTCCTTCTCTCTTGAATTCTGTTTTGTCAAAAGTTGTTCCTGTGAAGAATTTGAATCCAAGGTTGTAGGCGGACTTAGGATCAGCTAATTCTTCTAGACTTTTTGCAGGTCTTTGAGTTGCAGCTAAATATCGGGTATAGATAAATTCACCCATATCTCTCCCAATTTTCTTTAACTCCTGATTAACTATTGCCATATCCCCATGAATTTTCGTTAAATAGCTAATTAAAGCTTGTACTAAGGATCTATAAACTAGTACGTTAATTTTTTCGGCTTTGACTCTCCAAGCTAATACTCCTTTTACACCCATATTTTTCACCTCTTTATTTTCCTAAATCCCGAAACATATTTTAGTGCTCCCTTCGCTCCAAAATCGCCGGTTGTTATCATTACTCGCGCTTTAGATATACCGAGTTCCTCTGCGATATCATCAACAGTATGGTCACCGTCGCAAAGCTGGAGAATAGCTATGGCCATTGGTTCCTTCACCTTTTTCAAAATATTCTTGTCGACAAGCACAGGAAAACTCACAGTTACGGTTACTTCGGCTTCTTTTTGGGAGGGGGGAGCTAAAACTGGCTCGCTGATTTTTTCTCCCTCTATTTCTTTAGCATAAGCCTCCTCTGGGATTGATTTAGCTATTTCGAGTTCTTCTGCTGCGGAAACTCCTTGTGCAACCTTGAGGGACGCCTCAGAGACTGTTTCAGATATTGCCTTGACCCCAGGGGCCGGAAGCTCTTTTTCCAGCTCTCTGAATAAGTCCATGTAATTCTCTTCTATGCGTTTACCGGCAACAATTAAAACCCCTTCTTTTTCATAGCTCTCTATAGCAAGGATTATACGGGGAGAAGCCTTATAAATCAGTAGATTGCTTTTTGGCAACTTTTTAAGCTGGTAATCCCCTGGGCTCCAAACTGGGAAAACTCTACTTAGCTGTTTGACAGCGGACTCGGATTCTGCCATAAGTGAAGAATAGAGTATATTGCCACTATCATCTAGAAATGCCAAGTAACATTTCTTGGGCATAAACTTCGTAATATTATCGGCGATTTCTTTAAATCTCTTCTCCATGGTTACTGCCTATCCAAATTTATGCTTTAGTATATATTAAAAATATTTAACATATTAAATCTTTTTGGAGCGCACAATTCAGAAACAGACCCAAAAAAAGCAAAGCCCTCAGCCTCAGAAGTTTTCAACCTATTAGCCGAAACCATCTAGGAACGCCTTTACATTTTTACCCAAATCCCGGTGATAATATCCGCCCTCCAAGATTGCGAAGCGCCTCCCCGAACAAAATTTTTCTGAAAACTCCTTCACCATGGCGCCAATTGTATTATAGTCTTCAGTTTTTAATCGGCCTCCCCAGTCCAACTCGTACTCATCAAAGCCAGCGGAACACGCAACAATGTCACATCCTCGGGCAGCTTCAACCTTCAATTTCTCCGAAATTTCCTCCAAGTACTCTTTTCTACCGCCGTGATTTGGATTAAGGATGGAAATTCCAGGTAAACCTCCTAGAATGTTCACCGTCCCATCCCCAAAGTGCAAATCAAAGTCCAGAATGAACACTTTCTCGGCTTTGCCCTCACTTCTCAACTTCAAAATGGCAATAGCCATATTGTTAAAGAAGCAGAACCCCCAACAGGAGTCCCTAGAGGCATGGTGACCAGGAGGACGAATCAAACCAAAAGCAGGCTCCCCACCATAAGCGATTTCGGCAGCCAAAATAGCGCCGCCAGCTGAAAGAGCCGCCACCTCATAAAGCCTCTTGTCACTTTTAATGGAATCAATGTGCCTCTGTGTATGAGCCCTCCGTATATCCTCCTCAGTGGCTGGTTTAGGCTCTACAAACTCAAAATGCTTATAAAGGGCGTCATAAATACTCTCAATCCGTCCCGCCTTAGCTGCGGGATCAGAAGCGTAAACAATTTTGTACATTTCGTGGTAAACAACCTTCAAAACCAACCCAACCTCCAAACCAACAAGTGAGCTTTTCTATGAATAACACTATGGAACTATTAAATTTTTGCGCCAGTAGAAAATATTTTGAAAGTAACCTCGCCTTCTATGCACTATTTTGGTTCCAGTCAGAAGGCAGTGTAGAGTCAGAAGTTTTTAAGGGAGGGAAGGATTTTATTTTTGGGAGGTAATTTTAGTTATTCTTCTCTTTTTCACCCTCTTCCCTGAAAAAGTCTTGGTCCTCTCTATAGTCAACATACCCTTCAGAAATTATTCTGGCTCTGAATCTTTCTCTCCTCTTCTTTTCTATGGGACTGAAATCCTTATTGTCTTTTCTAGGCAAATTTTTCACCCTAATAGGAACATTAACTTTTTACATCATCCACTGTTTTTTGTTCCCTTCACATGGTGATTTTACCCTAAATATTTAAACACCAATTAAATATTAAATGTTTTGTAAACAAGATTTTTTTGGCAGGTTATGACCCAATGGTTTTGAAAAATCCGTGAACAGTTACTCTCTTTTTTGGCACAGGGATCACTCAAATTTAAATGGAAAATGTTTAGAAGCACACAATTCTGTAAAAAAGCCTCCCTGCCTATTTTTTCCACCTAACTTTTTCCTTTTTGGCTAGGTTTTCCAGTTCTTCAGAGTCAAGCTCGGGTTCAACTTGGGCTAATTTTTTAAGCTCGTCTAGGTTATAATTTTCGATTTCTCCCTTTTTTCCAACCTTGGGAGCGCAAACTTTGCATTCTTTATCCACAATTTCTCCTCCAAAAACACTGCCTACTTTTAATCAAATAGGCAAATCTTATAAACATTTAGTTTATAGGAACCGTTCTGACCCAGCGCTAACCTTGCATAGCTTTGAGTCTTCCTCCCCCGGTTTCATGGGGGCTTTCGCCCGGGGAACGGTTGAAGCAGGCGCCTCTCTCCTGCCTTCGGTGGGAGGATGCATCCAATTGCGGCCCTGCCCCCCTTTTGACCTTTTCAAACTTCCCGCATTCCGGGCTTTGGCCGGAATCGGCTACACGACACATGTGTATGGCTGCTTTTAAATAGTAGATTTAATGGGTTTTCT
>JAHQXB010000085.1 GCA_029856435.1 Candidatus Jordarchaeia archaeon | reverse complement strand
TCAAGTACGAGTCTCCCCTTGTTTAAGGTTACTCTTCTCATGGCTCATCATATAGGATATATATGGATATCCCTTATATACCTTACAGTTGAGGAACACCACTAACACCCGGGAAAAAAGATAAATAAAACAAGATAGCTAAACACATACGTTTATTGAAATTTATAAAAGATTGAAGGTCAGAAATCACCATAATCTAGGGGTTTGGTGAGTGACTTGCCGAGGGAAATGGTCAAGGATTTAGATGCTTACTTGAAGGAGGTTAACTCATCACCATTCGCCAGTTTTATGGGTTTTAGAATTATTGAAATGCAAGAAGGCTTAGTAAAGGGGGAAATGTTGACCAGTGGGAATATGGTTAACCAGTTTGGTGGGGTTCACGGAGGAGCGATAATGGCTTTCGCTGATTATTTGTTTGGGGTTGTTGCCAACATGTATGATAGGCTTTCTGTGGCAGTGGACTTCACCGTTAGCTTCTTTAGCCCCGCCAAGCCGGGAGCCAAACTGTTGGGTGAGGGGAGGGTTCTGCGTAGGGGAAGCCGCTTGGTAAACGTGGAATTAACGGTCACCAGTGAAGATGGCAAAACTATTGCTAAAGCTTTAGCAACCGCCATGTTTGTTTAAAGCATCCAAAAAAACAGCTGTTTACCATCAAATTATTTGAATCAAATTCCAAATAACTATTCCTGATAGGAAAATTAGTAGTGCAAAGGAGAGGTTGCATGCAAGTTTGGGGTCTATTTTGTAAAGGAGGTAAAAACACAGGATAACTATTAACGTTGTTGCTGCCTCGAAAAATTCTGCTATTCCAATGAGGAAAAAAATGTTTGCAATGGGGTTTAGTTCAGAGAGGCCGTTGGCCAATGCTATTTTTGTTTCAACAAAATCTAGAAGGTTTAAGCCCAAAAATGTGGAAGAGAAAAGTATAGCTCTTTTTTTATATGCTTCCACTTTTTGCTCACTAAGAATAACATAGGTGGACTTCATCCGCTTTCACCCCTTTCATTCTTTTTATGAACTATTTATGGAAGCCCATTTTTCCAGTTTTGGTTTGGAGGTCGCGTTGTTCTAATTAATTATTTTTCTTTGAGAATATTTATACTCTTCCCATTTTTTTTTGAGTAATCATCAAAAATTGGCTGGGCTGCATTTGTGGGGTTTTTAAGGAAATATGAAGTAAGAATTCTTGGAATTCCCTCCATGAAATTGGTGGTTTTCATGTTTTCTAAATATCTTTAGCTTGTGAGGGTCCTCATAAAGTCATTTTTTAAGCGTGAATCAGTTTGCCATTTATAATAGAATGGGCTGGAAACCAATTTACTTCTTGGAAGTTTGTGATATGAATCGGAAACAGTTAATTGAAAAACTTATGGATGACGTGGAAAGGAATAAGGGTAAATGGAATTCTAGAGGAATAGCAATTGTCAGTATGGATAAATCCCTTATTGGAATGAAGGGAGATGTTCCAGAAAAGTGCATTGAACACTACTTGAAATTTCCCATATCGGAAATGCATGAGGGGGACAGCATACACAATGGAAACAGCTTCCTTATGAGAGTCACAGAAAAAACAGCAGTAATAGTGGTGCTTGGCGAGGAACATTTCGCCAGACTATCCGCAATAAACCTGAGGGGAAGAATATCCGCCCTACACGATTTTTATCTCCTCGACCTAGACGAGAAACAGGGCGAAAAAATATTGGGGGGAAGAGACTCTAAAGATTCAGGTTCAATCCTGGAAGAAACTCTAAACAGAATAAGGAGCGGAGAAATAGCGGCGGATGTGGCCATAAATGAGTGGTTAAACAGCTTCATAAGCAAGGTAAGAAACATTGATGAAAAATCCTTAAAGGCCCAGATTTGAACGAGTTACCCGTTCGGGATTTTAAGGTATCTGCTGTACCTTTTTCGGAGATAGTCCTGTTTCCCGGAGTCTAGGGCCTTTAACAGTTCTGGAATGATTTTCTTATTAGACCAACAGATTTTTCTGAAACATTCACCCACTTCCTTTAGTGAATTTGAGTGATTCATTTTTTCAGCTATTAGGGGTAGGAGTTCCAAGGCTACTTCTGTGCTGAAATTTGCTATTCCGCCATAGCAGTTTCCAATATAGTTTAGGTTGGTGGTGTTCCTCAATTTTTCTATGAGTGCTTGGAGAACGAGGTTACATTTTTGGGGGCTAATTTTTTGAAGGGTTTTCAACAAGTTTCCAGTATTGTGGGGGTTGCTAGTTTTGCCAGCTTTCTCTGCGGTTGGTGTATTTCCTAAATTGTTTAGTACTTGGTCTGCAACTGTTTCGCCTGACATTTTTAAGATGTGTAAGCATTCCCATATGTCGCGAACCCTTTTTGATTGGGCAATTTTCTCTTCCAGTTTTTCTACATTCAATTCTTGGGCGATGAGAGATACTAGCCTTAATGTGCTATAATCCTGAATGTTCAAGTGGGAAGGGTTTATTATGTTTTCAGAATGGTTCTTGTCCATAATGGAATGGAGGCACTGTAATATTTCTCTAAGGCTATTGGCGGCGTCTATTTTTAGACACACGGCTTGCACCAGTTTCTCCGCGATGCTTGGGCTTAGAATGTTAATTTTGGTGAGGAATTTTCCAATTTCCCTAAAATTATTAGACTTTTTAGCAATTTTTTCTAAATTTTTGATATCGACGTGAGCCTCATCCAAAAAGGGAAGATCCTTCAAGTCTATAGGCTTTTTAAAAACAGGATAATCAGCGGGGTCAGAAAAAATTTCAGAAGTATAAAAGGCTTCATTTTCAAGCTCCTCAATAAAATCAACAACTTCTCTGATATTCTTAAGCTTGTTCAACTTTTCCGCAAGGCTTGTTTCATGAACCAATTTAGAAACTACTCCTCATGAAGTCCAATAAATCAAAATCTGCTTAAATCATTTATCCTCCCCACCAATTTTTCCCTTCCCAGAATTGCTAAGAAAAGTTGCCAGTCAAGCCTTACACACTTAACTGGGCATTCCCACAGTCTTCCCCGACGCTCATTAAAATGAATCCACTTGGGTTTCCAGTTTCAAACGGTGTAGAGGTAAGCCATTATTTGCCGCATTCCCAACTTTACCGTTAAAAATCCTGCCAGAATATGGTTCTTACACTGATTGCATTTATAAAGTTCACTCCTCATAGATTAAAACAATAACTTTTCATTAAGAATAAAGAGATAAAAGGGAAATTGGAAACAAATATAAATAGCAAATATGAAACCTTTTGAGAAATGGTGTTACCTCCGTAAGGAACTATTTGGGGTGAAAAGTTGACAGAGTCGAAGAAGAAACTTCTGGATAAAGCCTTCGAGCTGGGTAAAAAGTATGAAAAAGAGAATACAGGATGCGCCCAAACAGTGATTGCTGCTATATTTGAGACTTTGGGCATGTGGAATGAAGATGTGTTTAAGGCTGCAAGCGGTTTAGCTGATGGCTTGGGTCTAACGGGAAATGGAGCCTGCGGCGCACTTGTAGGAGCATCTATGGTGATAAGCTGGCTTTATCCCAGAGAGAAAAAAGACTTCAAAGACCCATTTAAACCAATGAAAGCCTACTCATTGGTTAAAAAGCTCCACGACCAGTTTGTAGAAAAGTTTGGAGCTTGCCGATGTCACGACATACAAAAGAGACTCATGGGGCGAACCTATAACCTTTGGGACCAAAAAGAATTGAATGAAGCCTTCTCCTCCGGCATGCTGGACCACTGCTCAACAGTAGTTGGAAACGCTGCCAGACTCGCAGTGCAAATAATACTAGAAGAGAAAGAGAAACAATAAATACAACCTGAAACACTTTTATTTTTCGTGACCACTTAACGGGTAGTAGAACTAACCCCAAAAGAGGTTCTATTTAGGCCTTTTTTGGTGAACGTTAACCTCCAAGAAAAGAAACTGTAATAACCATATGTTTAGGCAGCACTCCTACCTGTAGGGATCTGTTTTTGTGGCTGGCCTGAAGGAAACCATCTCCCCATCTTTTTTTAACACCTTTTTGTAAAAAATGGAGGTAGGAAGGGATGCAGAGACAGGCTAAGGCAAGCTCACACCACAAAAATTCAGCCCCCGGAGTATTGTTTAAACATATGGGTAATAACACTCCTTTTCGGAAAAGGGAGCCTTTAAAGCCAGATTAACCCTCATAATCTGACTTAGACACGTGCAAGAAATTGTGTCTTATTCCTCATTCCTCCGAGGTTATGCGAGAAATAGACTGATGGGTGAACCTATCCAAAAATGCACTTATTAATTTCCTTAGTGAAAATTAGGTATAGTAAAAATTTTCCTTTACTATTTTACTGTGCTGTCTTATATATAGTTTATATTTATTAGTGAGGGGAATAGTTTTAAATATTTAGTAAATTAATAAGCACTAGGACTTATTTGTGAGGAGCGGGTTGACCTTGTCTTCTTCTGAACTGGAGTTGGAGACGGGCTTATTTCTTTATGAAAGGGGCTTGGATTTGGTTGAGCGGGAGGATTGGGATGAAGCGTTGCTGCGCTTTGAAAGGGCTTTAGATGTTTTTGGGAGGGTAGGTTCTGAGGTTGAGGTTAGCCTCTGCTTGAAAGCCTTGGGGAAGATTCAGGGTTTTCTTGGAAAGTGGGACAGAGCCGCCGAATATTTTGAGAGAGATTTGGAAATCCAGATTAGGAGAAAAAACGAGGAAGAGATTCTTAGCGACACTAACCTTTTGGTCACCTATTTAGCAAAGAGTCGCAACTATGAACGGGCCATTAGCCACTTGGAACGGGTGCACAGCCTATTTGAAAAGTTAGGGGATAAAAAGAGTTCAGCAAATATCCAAATATATTTGGGGCAGGTCTACGAGGAAGGGGGAGACTGGAAAAAGGCCCTAAAATATTATGAAGGTGCCCTCGAGCTGGGAAAAAATCTGGATTTACCCCACACTCTTAAGTTGGAGAGCAAAATAAAGGAGTTGAGTCAAAAGTTTGAAGTTCAAATTGTGGGTGGTGTGGAGGTAAAACCACAGACTGAGCGCTACCAGAAGGAGGTTGGCAAGTGGAGGGAAGAGAGCGGTGAGAGACTTGCTGCGGAGCCTAAAGTAGCTAGGGAGAAGGTTTGGATCCCCCAAAAAGTGCTTGGGGAAGGGCTAAGGAGTAATATGATAATCACGTATAGAGAATTTATGGAAATGGGTAAGGAGCAGGCTCTAAACCTTGTTCTGGAAGGGGAAATTACCTTCTTTGGACGACCCGAAGCCTTTAAAGGTATTGTAGAAAAGATTAGGGGGACTTATATTGAGGTTCTGGTTTTGGCTCCCAATTTTGATGTTGGTGAGCCTCGGAGGAAAATCTCAGTGCCCATTGATGGGGAAACGAGAACACTGCAAGTTAGGCTTACTCCCCGCAGGTTGGGTAGGCATAAACTCTTTGTGGAATTTTACTTCCAAGGAGTAATTTTGCAACGTGTTGTGGCAGATGTTTTCGTTAAGGAGACACCTGAAGAAGCCCTAGAAACAAAGAGAAAAGTTGAGTTATCCCTTTACCCGGACGTGGATTTGGATGCAACACTTAGGATTCACCATTTCCAAAACAGGTTATATTTCCACCTTTTCACTAGGCATGCTGAAGAACTGGTTCAAAGGGGCGAATTTTTCGGCTCAAGTGAGATAGACCCCACCACTGCAGAGAGACTTCTACTACATATGAGGAATATTGCCTTTGACAAGGAGCAACCGCAGAGAGTATCGACCATTCTCACCGAAATAGGTAGAAAAGCATACAGCCTGATTCCCAAAGGGATAAGGGATTCCATAAAATATCTGAACCCCAGACACTTAATATTAGCGACAGAGGATCTCTTCGTTCCTTTTGAACTAGCTTATGACGAAGAAGATTTCCTATGCCTCAAGCATTGCTTGGGAAAAATTACCCTCAGCGAAAACTTAGACTATAGAACACCTCCACCCAGAATGGGAGCAGAAAAACTGAGAATAAAACTGGTGGCAGCAGAAACCAGAAAAGAAACGGCAACCCGCGAGAAGGAATTCCTAAAGAGGGCACAGGCAAGCGAACTGATTCTGGCAGGAACGGAAAAGGGAGATAGAGACGGCTTCAAAAAGGCGCTATCCGAAGGGGTAGATGTAATCCACATTCGATGTTCAGTGATATTCGATGAGCAGCAGCCCACCAGAACAAAGCTGGTGTTAAGCGACGCCACAATGGAAATGGACGAAATTGAAAAAATCCACATCGAAGGGAACCCAATAATATTCGCAGATCTCCATGAGGAAACTAGGGAGAGGAAGGGAACCGGAGCCAAAAGATTCGTAGGAACTGCAGCCATAGCAAAAACCTTTCTCACCGGGGGAGCCGCAGCGGTTATTGCACCACTTTGGGAAATACCGGAGGACCTAGCCTCAGAAGTAGCCATGAAATTCTACGAAAAAATTATTCCCGGCGAGGAAACACTAGGCACAATGATGAGGGAAATCAAAAAGGAATTGAAACAAAGATATCCTGGAACACTCTGGGCGACATTCAACCTCTACGGCCTCCCAACACTAAAAATAGCCAAATAGACCCAAAAGAATTAAATAACCAAAAAGGGCGATGAAACTATCACTGATGAAACAAATAGGATACCTTCAACCAGTTCCATTGCCAACTTCCTCCTCCATTTTCAACCCTTTATTCTGAAAATTTTTCAAATTTCACCATGAAAATTGCAAAAAGTTCATCTAAATTGATTAAAAAGTGAAAAAAAATAAAATTCTGCGAGGAGGCACTCTCCACGAGAAAAATGACAAACGGTCAACCGGTGAGCCAAGTGGTTTTTTTGAGCTTTTCATTTTTTACTCCAAGGAATTCTTGGATGATTTTAACTATTTTTTCTGGTGCGTCTTCCTGTAGGAAGTGACTAGCTTCAGGTAACTCGTAAACCCTTGTTCCAGGATAAATTTTAAGCCACCAATCTATAGTGCTTCTCGGAAAAACGGGGTCTTGCAAACCCCAAATAATTATCTTGGGCTTGTCTCGTAGAATATGCAGTTTATCTAGGATGTCCTTCATTACTTTGGCGCTTGGATGTTTCATTCCCACAGGGATGTCACGTGGAAAAGCCTTTGCGCCCCTGGTTGAAGCTTTATCAGGGAAGGGGGCGGTATAGGCTCGAATCATGGTGTCAGTAACCTTGGTGTCCTTGCCCACTCCACCCCTCTTAAGTAGTATGGGTAGTGTTTCTCTCAGATTTTCGAAAAATCCGTCGTAGGTACCCTGCTCCTCCATGTTGGTAACCCAGGTGCGGGAACCCTCTGGCATAACTCCCACTGCGGTGTTCATTATCACCAGCCTCTTCACCCTTTGGGGATGGTTTACCGCAAAGCCGAACATGATTGGTCCGCCCCAGTCCTGTCCCACCAGAGTTATGTCCTTTAGGTCTAGTTCAAGGAGGAGTTTGGTGAGGTTGTCTATGTGTTGGGCTAGAGTGTAGGGTTTGTCTTGGGGTACATCGCTTTTTCCGAATCCCATATGGTCGGGAACTATTACGCGGTGAGTTTTGGATAGGGGAGGGATAAAGTTGCGGTAAAGGTATCCCCAAGTGGGTTCCCCGTGAAGGCAGACTATGGGTTCTCCCTTTCCCTCATCGACATAGTGCATTCTGAAGCCGTTAATAGTTTTGAAGTGGGGTTTAAAGGGGAATGTGTCATCGAATGTTTCGTTTAAAATGTCTTCCCTCAAAATTTTCGTCCCTCATTTTTTAGGGTTTGGGTTGGTTGATGGGGTTTTAGTCTTTGGTTACTATAATTGCGGAGATTGAGTGTGCGGGGAGATTGTACTCGATTTTTTCTGGTAGTTGTGTGAATTCTCTTTGTTTTTGGTTTATTTCTTTTTTTTGGAAGTTGTTCTTGGAGTGTATGTCTGGGGCGTTGATTTCCTTGATTAGTATTTTCTGGTAGGTTCTAAGTCTAGGTACTTCCAGCTCTATGGGTAATTCGTCTTTATGGTTGAAGTTTACCAAGAATACGGTTAATCTTTTGCCGTCTTTGCTTATGGTTGCCGAGCAGTCTAGGCAGGGTACTTCCCTTTTCTCTTTTAATATTCCCAGGGGTTCGAATGAGAATTTTGGGGATGAAACTTCTGCGCTTATCGCGTAGTCTTGGGTGTTTTCCCTGTAGAGCTTTATGACCTCATATGTGGCGGTGTGAAAAACGTTTCCATCCATTGTTTGGATTATTCCAATGGTGTTGACCAGTTGGGCAATGTTTGCCATCTTCACTACATTCGCCATTTTAATAAACTTGTTCAGAACTGAGGCCGCCCACAACCCGTCCCTCAGGGAATAGTTTGCAGATAGTAGTTGTTTTGTGTCCCACCACAGGTTCCACTCATCAACTGCTATTTTTATCTTGTTATTATTGCCCATGATGGAGTTGATGGTTTCCCTCACCCACTTCAATATTTCTTGGAGCAGGAATGATGAGGCTATGATTCGCTGGTAGGATTTGATATCCTCCCTAATTTCACCTCCACCCTCCTCGGGAAAAATCCCAGTGAAGTAGAAATGAATGGATAGGTAGTCAATGTATTTTCCCGCTCTTTGGAGAACTGTTCTTGTCCAGTTGGGAAACCTTTGATCCGCCCCCACGGCCACCAGTTCGATTTCAGGGTCAACACTCTTCATTGCATCATGGTACTCGATAAACTTTTCCGCGTACTCCTCAGCGCTCATGTGTCCCGTTTCCCAGGGCCCGTATAGCTCGTTTCCAATGCCCCAATATTTAACGCTGTGCTTCCTTAAGTGTCCATATTTAGCCCTTAGGGAGCCAAATCTACTATTGTGGGAGCCGTTGCAGTATTCTACCCAGTTTGCCGCTTCCTCGGGGGTGCCAGAACCCACATTAACGTTAATGTAAGGCTCCGCCCCCACCCTTCTACAGAAATCTATGAACTCATCGGTGCCAAATCTGTTGGTCTCCGATGGACCATATTCTGGACCCAGCAAACTCCAAGGCATGTTATCTCTTGTAGGTCTCTCATCCACGGGGCCTACCCCGTCCATCCAGTGATAATTGTCCGAGAAACATCCGCCTGGCCATCTTATAACCGGCGGCTTCAAATCCATAATGCTACTAATAACATTCTCGTTGAGGGTGTCTTTCTCTGTGTCCCAGATTCCCCCATAGATACACCTACCCAAGTGTTCAATGAAGTGACCATAAATCCGCGGATCCACTTCTCCCAAAATTTTCACCGGAAAAACCGATATCGAAGCCCTATTCAACACCCTACCACCGACCATTAGTAGAATACAAAACAATAGTTTCCAATCACTATAAAAGCATTACCACCTTAAATGGAGGGGCTCTGAACCTTTAAATTCCCAACTTTAAGGAAGCTTTAATGGGAGGGTAAAGGAGCATTTCTTTATAGATTCATTAATTTCTGCAATTGGAGTCCGAGATATACATCCCCCATTTTCAGCCTAAAAAAGACTCGGTAAGCGATTTCCTCTCCAGGGTACTCCCCTAATAATCATTTTTAAATAAATTTTCGTTTAAACTAAAAAGGCATCACCCTCTCCCCTTGATCTTTAATCGGTCTATTATCTTCCTCAATACTTTTTCAAGGGGAGATTGATCCCTTTTACTTTTCAATGAGCTTAAATTTAGTAATATCCAAGTAAGTGTAACCGTTTCTAGGGACTTTTCTATATTCCAAAATTTTGATTCTTTTTTTGAATATTGGACCGTCATAGACAAACGTGTGATACTCTCCCAACTCTCCTAAGATGTCCACCTTTTTGCTGTGCTTAAGCAGATCATCCAGAAACTCTTGGTCCAGTTTGCGTCCCACCCACTCATCCCCCAGAAATTCCCTTTTAACCATAATTACAACCGCCTCGAAGCCCAAGTCAATAAATTCCCTAAAGAGATTTTCTGGTTTATTGTTAAAAAGGGGTGATAAGGCCTTTATTCCCAGTTCTCTGCACACACGCTCAGTCCACTCCCTGTGTTCCGCAATCCACACGTCGCCGAAAATGCATCCCCCTATTCCTCTGGTCTTCAGCTCACTAACCAGTTCCTTAAAACCCTGCTCATAAGTCTCCCAAGTAACCTCTTTTGTAACTAGGGGAATACCAATAGCTTCTGACTGAGCCCTCAACAGTTTCACGTCCAGCGCATGCGACATAGACCTGCCACCACTTGAAACAAAGCTCACCAAATAGGAAACCCTAACACCCTCACGGAGAGCACTGTAGAGAGACAGCGCACTCTCTTTACCACCGCTCCAAGACACAACAAACTCACACAACAAAACCACCAACCACAAAAAAGCTTACTCCCATAAAAACACTACCGAAAAAATTCAAAATAGGCTGGAATAAACCGCCAAATTAACCTTTCTAACTGGGACCTTATTCAACTCCTACAACCTGAAAAAAAGGTAGTGAAAACTGTTGAAGAAGAGGAATATGAGTATAAACACAAGTATTTCCTCAAACTGAACCGTTTCAACCTATTTTTCGCGGATTTGAATTTTTATTTTGTCTAGGTGGGGTTGGAGCTCTTTGCTTGTTTCCGCTCCGAAACTTGTATTAAAAAGCGTTCACCAAATAGAGTTATGAAGGGGTGCTGGGTAAAATTTTCTGGTGGTGCGTTTCTTGCATAATGGTGTTCCCATTGTTTTAACTGCTGATAGAACTCTAATGAGTAATTACTTTGGGGGTATGTTTCTCGGTTTCAGTTCCTGTGTCCCAGCGGGCTTTATCCCCTCCCCCCTTTATTATAAAATTTTCAGCCCCTCTGTGCATGTGGATAGGGAGGGGGCGGCGGTTTTGGCTCCTTATGGAACCAGAAAGATTGAGGCTGCTCTCCTTGAATATGGTTTTGATGAGAAAGACGTGATTGTTACCAGTCCTGAACACCTACCGCAGGTTCTTGGTCCCAATACTAGGGTCGTGGGCATAACTGAGACTGACCCTCTGGGGGTTGGTCCCGCAACCACGACTTTCCGGGGCTTGTTTGGAGGATTGCCTCTTATGGCTTGGGAGTTCCTCCGCACCCTACTTAAAATCCGTTTGAGTGGGTTCAAACCAAAAATATTTGTTGGGGGCCCCGGCGCCTGGCAACTTGAGGATCGGAAAATGAGGAGAGTGCTGGGAATAACTTGTGTGGTTGTTGGTGAGGGGGACACCGCTGTGCCTCCCCTTTTTGAAAAGGCAGTTAGGGGAGAGAATGTTCCGGAGGTTGTCTATACTGATCCTGTTCCCTTAGAGGATATACCTCTTATAAGGCGGCCTAGTGTTTGTGGATTGGTGGAAATTGCTAGGGGATGTGGAAGGGGATGCAAATTCTGCACACCTACCCTGAAGCTTTTCAGATGTTTTCCCGTCGACTATATTCTCAAAGAAGTAAAGGTGAACCTGAGGTCTGGGAGCCATGGTATTCTTCTCCACGCTGAGGATGTGTTGAGATATAAA
This sequence comes from Candidatus Jordarchaeia archaeon, assembly GCA_029856435.1. Taxonomy (GTDB): domain Archaea; phylum Asgardarchaeota; class Jordiarchaeia; order Jordiarchaeales; family Jordiarchaeaceae; genus Jordiarchaeum. The sequence continues at coordinate 8,715 of JAHQXB010000085.1, read as the reverse complement.
GCTAAAGGTTTAAACATAAACAAGGGGGCCGTTATAAGCCTCTTCCAAGCGGTCAAAAACTTTCCGGGAGTAGACTCAATAGAGATTAGTCACTTTGCACTAAGCTCCGTGGCGGCAGCCCCCCAACTAGTTGAGGGAATATCTGATATACTAGATTTAGATGCTAAGAACTGGCTGAGTGGACAGACCGGGATAGAAACTGGGAGTCCAAAAATGGCCAAGCATCATATGTATGGGAAATGCAAGCCTTTCAGCAACGAGGAATGGCCTGACGTTGTTGTCCGAGCCTTTGAAGTGCTGAGTGAAAATTACTGGGTTCCAGTTTCAACCCTAATTCTGGGACTGCCACATGAGACTGACGAAGATGTGTGGGACACTATTCACCTCGTTAGAATGTTGAGGAATTTTAAGAGTCTGATTGTGCCCTTATTCTTCGTGGCTATGGGCGGTCTGGGCGGGGAAAAATCCTTTGCAATTAGTGACATGACACCAGCACATGTGGAGCTTCTTTTTGAATGTTGGGAACACAACTTTAAATGGCTACCAGCACTTGTCCGTGAGTACCGCGGTGTGAAGAGTTTAACCAGAAGAAAAATTTTGTCCCTAATCACGGGATTCGCCTCACTTTTTGTGGGACAAATAATACACCAGTGCCGAGAAGAATATGGCAACAACATCCAAAAATTCATCAGCGACTATGACAGGGGAAAAATTCGCAAGGGAATCCTAAGATTCACAAAACTCTATGACCGCATACTAAAAACGGTTACCGCATACAAAACAAACAAGCGCAACCTACCTTAAAAATTTGAATCTTAAACTTATTTGAATAATTGTGCATCTCTATTGTGTTGGGCTTTTTATCGCATTTTTCGTCGAACTTTGGGCTTTTCTGTAATGAGGATGGTTCGACCAAGTTCAAGCTTCATCAGAAGGTTCTCAATCATCAAAAAATTGTAAAAACAAATTGGTAAATGAAACTAAAAAGGAATTTAACATGTTTGTTGGAAAATTTTTCTTCTAACTGTCCCGCCGCACAGTTTTATTTTTTTTCACTTTTTTATCCATTTAATAAATTTTTTGCAATTTTTATACCAAAAATTTGAAAATTTTCAAAACACGCACAATGGATGATTAGAGAAAGAATAATTTTTTAGCATGACACCATTTTAATAGTTGTAAAATAAAAGCCTGAGTGTTTTTCTACGTTTTGAATTAGATGGAGTTAACTGCTCCTGGCGAAATCCTTTTAGTGGTAAAGTTCCAATTTTAATTAATGATTTTTGGTATTTGGAGGGAGTTTTGTTGTCGTTGCAGGAGGAAATGTCTGAATTTGTGAGCAGCGTAGAGTACAAGGATTTGCCCGCAGATGCACTTAAGGTTGCGAAGCAGAGTCTCCTTGACTATTTCGGTGTTACACTTGCAGGTTCAGTTGAGCCTGTTGGAAATATCATAAGGTCATACTTGGAAGAAATGAGAGTTATGGGTCCCTCAACTGTGGTGGGTTTGGGGTTGAAGGCTTCTTGTAAGGATGCGGCTTTTGCTAATGGGGTTTTGGGACATGCTTTGGACTTCGATGATAGCAATCCTTCTCTTTTGGGTCATCCATCGGTGTCTGTGGCTCCGGCTGTTCTGGCAGTTGGGGAGTTATTGGATACTTCTGGGAAGGAGTTGCTTCTTGCCTATTCTGTTGGTGTAGAGGTTGAATGTAAATTGGGTTTGGTTGTGAATCCCCCTCATATGGCTAGGGGGTGGCATTGCACTTCGACTCTGGGTGCTTTCGGAGCAACCGCAGCTGCTGGAAAATTGCTTGGTCTTGATTCGGAGCAGATGATGTATGCATTTGGCATTGCGGCCTCCGAATCCTCGGGGGTTAGAGCAAATTTTGGCACCATGACAAAGCCTTTTCACGCGGGAAGGGCAGCTGAGAATGGCGTCGTGGCAGCTACGCTTGCGAAAAAGGGATTCACTTCAAACAAAAATGCTCTGGAAGAAGAGTTTGGATATCTCAAAGTGACAACTGGAGAGTATAATAGGGAAGCGATGGAAAAGCTGGGTAATCCTTGGGAACTGGTGGCACCAGGAATATACTACAAGTTGTACCCATGCTGCCACTATGGACACGCGGCCATTAATGCTCTGCTCTCCATAATCAGAGAACACAAAATAGATCCAGAAAACGTGGAAAGCATCGAGGTTGGAGCCACTCAAGCAATTTATGACAACCTGATTTACCATGAACCCAAAACTGGTCTTGAAGGAAAGTTCAGCATGCCATTCTTTATGGCAGACGCCCTGCTTGGACGAGGCATAAGGCTTGAAGACTTTACAGATGAAAGGGTTAGGGATCCAGAGATTGTGGAATTCATGAAGAGGACGAAGTTTCAAGTCGACCCCGAAATCAACAAACTCGTTCCCTACGAACTGGGAGCTGCAATATCCAGAGTTAAGGTAAAAACCAAGAAGGGAGAAGAGTTTGTAAAGGACGGAATGCCCACTGCGGGTCTGGAAGAACTAAAGCAAAAATACGAAATATGCGCAGGCTACGTCCTCACCGAAGATAAAATTAAGGAGTCAATGAAACTAGTGCTGGAACTGGAAAAATTGGATAACATACACATATTAATGCAGCTTATGCACTGAACAGCAGGAAATTTTATGGAATCCTCACCTTTTGAGGGTTCATATCATGAATTTTATGCAAGCTTTACTAAACGCCTAATAATACTCAGCCCTCCCCCTAGTGTGGATACTCCCAAAAACTTTCCCATTCCATTTAAAGACAACCAGAACGTTGCCCTCGGAGAGCTGCTGAACCTATACATTCGGCCAACAATTCGAGAAATTAAATGTCAACATTGTAAGTCGACAAAATAGGAAAGAAAGAGGGTATCACTAAACAATAGATTCTGAAAAAAAGGTTAAGGATATATCACCCTAAAAATAGTATAAATTTTAATAGCGAAGGGAATTTATATTAAAAACCGAGGAAAAACCAGGTGATGTATAATTGTTCGGTTTCGCCTCAAAAAAGGGGTGTTTATAGGGCTTCCTTCACGATTTGGAGCCTTATTAGGGAGATGGAGCCGAATAAATCTGCATCACCGAAAAACCAGTTCAAAGCAGTTTAGGGTGGCGTAAATGGAATTTAGACAAAGAAGTTTTGTTACGGATGTACTGGTCGTCGGTGCAGGTGGAGCTGGTACTAGGGCAGCCATAGAGGCCCACGAAAAAGGTGTCAGTGTGTTAATTGTTGCGAAGGGTGGTTTCCCCTCGGGATGCACCCCCATTGCGGGGGGAATAATGCAAGCCCCCATGGAACCTAGCGATAGCCCAGAAATCTACTTTAGGGACATTGTAGAGGGAGGCGCAAGGGTGAACAACCAGAAACTGGTCAGAATACTTACAAGTGAGGCTAGGGATAGGGCTCTAGACCTGGATAGGTTTGGAACTCCTTTTATGAAGCAAAATGGAAAATTTTTAGCTGTGGGCGGTGCGGGGGCATCACGCAATCGTCTTCTTCCAGTCACCGACCTTTACGGCTCAGCATGGATTAGCGGTTTGGTAAACGAGGTTAAACGAAGGGGGATTAAAGTTCTAGAGAGGATTATGATAACAAGACTATTAACGGGCAATGGGAAGGTTGTGGGAGCCACGGGGATAAACCTCAAAACTGGAGAATTTTTGGTTTTCAACGCCAAAACAATTGTTTTGGCCACTGGGGGAGCCGGGCAACTCTACGGTTTAACCACGAACCCTCGGGATGTTACTGGGGACGGATACGCTTTGGCCTACCGGGCGGGAGCTGAGCTGACTGATATGGAGTTTATCCAATTTAGAGCCTGTATTATTTATCCGCCGGGGTTGAGGGGGCAGCCTCCACCCGCAGATGGAATGCCTGGAAGGGGTGGCAGGTTCTACAATGTCCTCGGGGAGAGATACATGAAGAAATATGACCCGGTGCGTGCTGAAGAGGTTACCCGTGACCTGATTGCCATTCGAGCCCAAATAGAGATAAGGGAGGGCAGGGGTACAGTTCACGGCGGGGTTTACAATGATCTTTCGGGTTTGCCTGAAGAGATGTGGCCTCTTTTTTCAAAGTTTAGAGAGGCTTGTAAGGCTGAGGGTATTGACCCGTCTTGGCAACCTTTGGAGTGGGCTCCGGGAGTCCACCACTTTATGGGCGGTGTTAAAATCGACGAAAACTGTGAGACGAGTATTTCTGGTCTTTTTGCCGCTGGAGAGGTGGAGGGCGGAATTCATGGTGCGAACAGAATTGGTGGAAACGCTCTCACCGAAACCCAGGTTTTTGGAGCGAGAGCCGGAAAATTTGCTGCAGAAAAAGCATTATCGATGCCTATGCCCGAGGTTAATGAAACACAAATTGAGGAGGAAAGAAACCGAGTTCTGGAAATGTGCATGCGTGACGCGGGTGTGGATGCATCACAGATAAGAGCAGAAATTCAGGGAGTAATGGAGAAGTATGTTGGAGTTATTAGAAATTCAGAAGAACTCCAAAAGGCAATAAATGAACTTGCTAAAATCAGGAAGGAAAAATTGCCTAAACTGAGGATTGGGAATGAAAAATCATTGGAAAGTCTTGGTGAGGCATTGGAAGTTGCAAACTTCGTGGATGTTGGAGAAATGGTGGCCAGGTCGGCTCTCATGAGGACAGAAAGCCGGGGAGCTCACTATAGGGAGGACTATCCTGAACAGGACGATGAAAAATGGTTAAAGAACATTGTCATTCGCCTAGAGGCTGGAGAAATGAAGCTGCGAACCCAACCTGTCCAGTCACTTTGATTATATAAGTTCCTTATGAAACTCATAAAGGTGATATAAGATTAGGCGGAGGCATTTACAAGATTTGAACTTGGTGGAATTATGGTTGAAATAGGAGAAGAGCTGATTTCAAATACTGCTTATAGGCTTTTGAGCAGAGCTGCGGTGGAGTTATCAGGCGAATATATGGATCTTTTACGCAGAGCATACAATAATGAGAGCAATGAACGTGCTAAAATTTTTTTAGAAACGATGATTAATGCAGCACAGGTTGCCAAGGAAGAGTCTCGGCCCTTATGCCAAGACACGGGAATTCCTATCTTCTTTGTGACACTCGGCGAATTTGTTGAAATTGGGGGGGACGTTCGTGTAGCCCTGGAGAGAGCGACAAGGAGGGCGACGAAGGAAACGCCTTTACGCGAAAATATTGTCCAACCGCTAACATTGGAGAATCCCGGTACAAACGTTGGTTGGGGAATACCATATATACACTACGACTATAAACCAGGCGCAAACTATTTGGAGATAACCGCAATACCGAAAGGAGGAGCCTCATCCTTCGCCACATCGTTGAACAGGATTTTTTCTGGCGAGAAACTCTTAAGCAGCATTAAAAGAGCTGTTATAGATGCAGTTATGGGTGCCATCTATGCTTGTCCCCCTCTAATTATTGGCGTGTGCTTAGGAGGCTACCCCGAAATTGCGGTGTGTGAGGCTACGAAGGCTCTGTTTAGGGCACCTACTGGGGCTCCTAATTCAGATCCAAAAGTGGCAGAATTAGAAAGAGGTTTGCTCGAAACTGTTAATAGGCTCGGCATTGGTCCCGGGGGCTTGGGTGGAAAAACCACTGCTCTAGCTTTACATCTTGAGATTCGGGGAAGCCACACCGCTTTTTCCTCTATAGCAGTTGCTTTCAACTGTTGGGCCCTGCGCCGTTCAACGGCTAGAATCTACTCAGATGGAACAGTGGAATATCTGACTCATCCTAAGGGAGGGAAATAAGAGGATGAAGCAGGTAAAGTTTGGGATTCCGGTTTCAGAAGTTAAGGTGCGCAGTCTGGAGGTTGGCGACTTGGTATATTTAGATGGGGTCGTATTTTCGTGGAGGGATATGGCCTTTGCTCGTGCCTTTAACCTTTTGGATAAGGGTGAAAAACTTCCGGTTAATTTTCAGGGTGCTGTGCACTGGCACTGCGGCCCAATCACAAGGAAAACAGGTGAAAGATGGTTTGTGGTGTCTGCAGGTTCCACAACTAGTCTGAGGTTCACGGATCAGGAGTCTAAAGCTATTAGAGAGTGGGGTGTCCGCCTGGTGATTGGTAAGGGGGGAATGGGAAGGGAAACCATTAAAGCCATTGAGGATTGTGGTGCGGCATATTTGGAAACCGTGGGGGGAGCCGCTTCTCTCTATGCGAAAAAAATAAGGGAGGTAAAGAATGTTTACTGGTTGGACTTGGGAATGCCCGAGGCAATCTGGGAATTTCAGGTTGAAGATTTTGGGCCTCTACTCGTCACTATAGATTCAAAGGGCAACAGCTTATATGAAGAGGTAATGAGAAAAGTTAACGAAAATCGCGCTAAAGAATACGAAAAAATGGAAGCTTGAAATGAAACTTATAACTGATAAGCGAACAGAAAATAAACAGTAAAAACACTCTCACTTATAATGCTATAATGTTGAGTAAATTATTAAAGTATTTGAGTGATAATAAATTTGAATGTTCAAAGCATAGCTAAAAAGACATTGAAGAACGAAAAAAATATTTTCAGAATTATTTGAAAGAATTTTATCCATGGGGGACACAATAAGTTTTAACTACTTTAGGGGTAAGCTGTTGGTAAGAGACCCTGACTTCAGCCGCGGGGGCATCAAATCTCTCTCGAGGAATAGAAAACCTTAGACCAAAGTATGAACGCTAAGAGTATTAGCGCAAAGGCTATAACTGGTATCATGGGCCAGACGTAGCCACCTATAATGAAAAACGTTGCACCTATAATGCATAGGATTCCGGCAGCTTGAGAAGCCTCTGGACTATTGGTCATATCACGTATCGAGTAACCTGCAGCACCCAGCACGATGAAGGCGAAGCCGAGTGTCGTGAAGCCTATCCACATAATTTGAAAATTCGGAGTAGGCACAGGTAAAAATGGGATCGAACTCATTTCCATGGGTGCACCTGCGTATCTGTAACCAACTGTTAGGCTTCCCATAATGATAAGCGATGCTCCTGATATGATTCCCATGCTTCCCAAGATGGAGCCAATTATGTTGGCGGCCCCTACACCGATATCGTATGTGCCCAAGAAACCAGTAGCAATTAAAACACTGGTCACAATGAGAAAAATGCACATTATAAGAGATAATTCGAAGAATAGAGGAGCAGAAGAATAAAAGAAGGGAAAAGCCATAATGGGTTCTCCATGATAAAGGAAGCTTTGAAACGACATCCAAGGAGCCAATATGTAGAGATAGTAACTTAGCTGCGCTAAGTAAATGTCTATTTCAGATGACAAGTTGTAGGCTTCAATTACCCAAACCGTCCCCACGACTGACGTTACGGCCCCCATTACTCCGCCGACCGCACCCGTTAGGATTGCATCTCTAGACCATCTCCAGCCCCCTACAACTCCCCCCGCACCTTTTCTCCTCCTATAGGCAAACAATAAGCATATCAGTATAGCTGTGGGCAACGTAACAAGTAAAACTACCACCTGGAAATTTGAAGCAAAAGGTACGCTCCGCTGATAAAAGACACACGTAACATAGGAGTTATAAAACAGAGTAGCTAGTAGAGAGGGCCCCGTGGCGGTGACTGTGTTATTCTCAATGATGTTGCCAACTGAAGGAGAGTCGTAGTTTACATCCCTACCCCAAAGGTCTACGACAACATTACCTACAACATTGTTGTATGAGCTGGACCACAGTTCAAAGCCAGCCATACCATTATACCTAGCGGTGTTGCCAGAAAGATTGTTGTAGTTCGAGTAGCGGTACAGGTGGAAGCCACCCCAATAGTTATTGGCAGCAGTATTACCCGAAAGACTATTATTGCAAGACTTCTCCTCCAAGAAGAAGCCACTATATCCATTTTCTCTGGCGGTGTTGTTTGAAAGGGTATTATTAGAACTGTTTGCTAGGTAGAAGCCCCAGCCGTTGCCGTTTGCAGTGTTATTTGATAGAGTGTTGTTATTTGAATTGGATAAGTAGAAGCCACAGTAGCCACCGTGGTAGTTGTAGCGGTTGTTGTTTGCAATGTTATCCGTGAGGGTGTTGTTTGAGCTGTTGTATAGGTAGAAGCCGTATTGCCACCCTGTAACTATGACGTTTTTTATGGTTACGTTGCCCCTGCCAGTTAAGTTGAAGCCACATCCAGACCATGAGCCCTGCAGAGTGTAGCCTTTTCCGTCTATCACAATGTTGTCCGCTGCGACCACTATCGTTTCATAGATGTTTCCGGAAAAAGTGTAGTCAGACGAAATTTCCATCTTTCCCTGAATGAGGCTGGGAGAGCCTTGGGAGACGCCAATTATGTACAGGTTGATGAGCGGATATATGTCTGAATTATTGTTCGAGATGAACACTGTAACTGTTGCTGTAAATAGAACAGCCGCAAAGAATAACATTTTTAGCTTTTTCCACTTTTTTGAACTCCCCATACCTTCTCCCTCACTAACTTTGGAAATAAGTTTTAGAAGGATTTACCTTCTAACCCTCTTTTTTTTGAGTTCGCAACACTTATGAAGGAATACACACTTTTACGAGTTATATTCACGTTATGTAGAGTGTGGAGATTCTTAATAATAACCTTATTGTTTGAGGCAAGAAGAATAGCTCTATTTGTATGTATTTAGCTCCTGGGAGCCGACCTGGTGTTATATGTTTCCTTTCCCCGAAAGGGAGGGCTATTTTGGCTTCTTTTCCATTGTGGGAAG
>JAHQXB010000078.1 GCA_029856435.1 Candidatus Jordarchaeia archaeon | reverse complement strand
CCCGGCGACCAAAAAGTGTATATCTCAGATATAAGAAAGATAAAGGAAAAGCTCCATTGGGAAGCAAAAATAGACCCAAAAAAGGGAATCTTAAATATGATTAAATGGACGAAGGCAAATCTGGTAAAAAACATATGATTCTTAATCAAGTTTTCAATCATAGGACTAGTAAAGTAGGCCCTTCACCCATCCGACTAGGAATTCAAGGTAGTAGTTCGCCAACCAATAAGCGGTTTTTAGACTGTGCGATCTTAAACCAACAAGGAAGGATACTATTGGGATTTGGAGAAATCTTCGAATAATCCACCTTTTTGGATACAGTTTGAGTTTGTTGTAAACGTATCCGAGTTGAATCATATCATGCAACTTTATATAGTGGAAGCCGTTAACCTTTACCTTTTTCCATTTCCACTTTTTAGTAACATATTGGTATAATATTTGGTCTTCGCCCCAAAAAATTTTGGGAGGATTATATCCTTTTAAAGCTTCTTTTCGCATCAGACAATTATTGATCCCGGGATTTCCTAACTTACTAGGGTCGCGAAGCATCCAGACGGTTTCAGTATAGGGCCCAAGCTGAGGGTGCGCTTGACTGATCATACCCCCTATAGCACCAGTTTCATCGTCTATGTAGCGGGTCATCGTTTTCCACCAGCCTTTACCCAGCAAAATGTCATCGTCTAAAAATACAAACCAGTCAGTTGAAACTTGGTCATACGCCTTTTTTCTCGCTTCGCTTAATGCTCCTCCCTCTATGATAATCAACCTATTTACTGGAATTTCTTCATAAATTCTATCTATGAATTCTTTTCTTAGACTTTCCTTCGTTTTTACTGGAATGACCACGTCAACCTTTTGGGGAATGTCTGTCATGCTTTTCGCTCCTACTGGCTTATGACGTGTTAGAAGATGCATTCTGCATGTGTATTTATTTCTTGGGTTTAGTCATAAAGAGGAAAGTGTATTTTTGTTTATTATTTCTTTTTGCCTCTTCCTCCTATTCATATGTATTAACTGCGTTTCATGTTCCAATATTTTTCAGCGTTTATGAACCCCTTTAGGTAATCTAACCAGTGTATAATGTTCCAAGTGATAATTTTAACATCTCTTTCAAATATTGCTGGTAAAAGTGCCTTTACTGGCGCTAACAGTATTTTTCTGATTAGGATAGAGGGCAAGAGTCTTAACCCGAATAGTTTTCTATCACCAGCGCCTTCCCATAAACTTTTCATAGCACCATGGTCACAGTAATGTACGCATTCCTCCGTTTTCATGACATAATATTTCCAGCCATTCTTGTTCAAGTATGAGCCAATATACTTATCTTCTCCAGAACTCAAATTTGACGGTATTCTTATTCTTTTAACCGCCTCTTTTTTGAGTAATGTAACTATACAGAAGAAGCCAACATTTTTGTTTCGAGACATAAATTTACGCCACCAATTATCGTACTTGACTTTAGGTTCTAAGCGTTTGGTCCTTGTTGGCACATCAAGAACCACTGCACCTAATCGATTGTCTCTATTTAGCATTTCACATGCCCTATTCAACCATTCATTACCAATTAATACAACATCGCTATCCACAAACAAAAACAGTTTAGCACCAACGGCGTTTATGCCAATCTGCCTAGCATATCCTAAAGAAACATTTTCAAGTAATATTTGAGCACCATGTTTCCTAGCTATCTTAAGAGTATCATCAGTACTATAATGATCCACAACTATTAATTTATTAACCGGAATGTATTGTTTTACTGAGGTTAAGCACTCATCTAAATACTTCCCACTTTGATAAGAGCAAACCACTACATCCAACTTTTCCAAGTACCAGCACCTATATAATGTGTCATTTTGAAAAAGCCTTCACCAATAGTTTAAATGATTAGACAGAGTAGCATAATCCTAAATGAACCACCTTATCAGGCACAGTATTGCACTCTATTATTTATTCTTCATACACTTTACTCGAAAAAATATTTAAAATTCATTACTATAGATTGTGGCAAGTGTATTTCAACGCTACTTTTATTTCGAGCCTTCAGACTTGTTAGTCTCTACAGTCAGACTAAACTAATACATCTACTCCCTAACCGTCTTCTTCAGAACCATAACCAATTGACTACCAACATTTTCAAGCATTTTCCCCTCAATGTAATCCCCAAAATCCACCCATAAACCTTCCTCCATAAATGCTATTTCAAAGGCATTCACCATCTTAAGAACATCCCTTTTCGTAAAATTATGGGGATGAGCCAAATCCCTACTTACTGGTCTATCAAATGTTTCAACAATAAGCACAAACAGTCCACTGTTTTTGAGCACACGATGAATCTCACTAACTGTTTTAACCGGATTGGAAACATGATCCAAAGCATTACTACAAAAGACCACGTCAAAAAAACTATCGGGGAAGGGAATGTTTTCGCCAAATCCCTTCATAACAGTTATTCCCTTCGGATATTTGTAGATTTTATTGTAATAGTCTGCTAATGGATCTATGCCATATCGCTCCCCAGGAATGTAGTGGAGAACTGTGCTAATTCCACAACCCACATCTAATACCCTAGTTTTCTCTTTGAAATTGCAGATTTTAAGAATATCATCCAGACTACGGTATTCTTTCCAGCACTCTAATACTTTGTCTTTGTTTTGTTTGAACGTTTTAACCCATTCTACCTGAAAAGCTAATTCTGCATAGTACTTGTTTGTATACCTATTCTTTACTATCCAGAACAGTTTTTCGAATCCAAATTTTTTGTACCAAGCATAACTTTTGACAAAGTCTTTAATAGGCTTAGGAAAATACTTTAATACCATTATCTTTTCCCTTGAAATAGTTTACAATTATCTCATAGTAATCCCTATCTTTAAATGTATTAAAGTGAACGATTATCTAAATAATAAACCACAGAGTTAACTAATTGGGAGAGGCCCAAGAACCACTTTGAAAATCTAAAAGTTTGGAATTTACTCTTAAATCAGTATTTAAAATACCACTAAAGAAAGCTTATAAACCTGTGCATTTTAGAAGGGTAATACAGCTCACAAGGTGTTACTGAATTGTCAGAAGATCAAGCCAGAGTTTTTTCAGGAACCTTGTATAACTACATTACTTTGCTTCTCATAATTATACTAACTGCCATTAATACTATTATTATTGCTAACGCCATTGGCGCTCAACTTTATGGCGGGTATAGTGTTGGTAAAATTATACTTGATTTACTTACGGGGCTCTGCTCTCTTGGTTTAAGTGCAGGGCTGGTTCGTTTTATCCCCGATTTTCTTGCTAGGCAAAAATTTAGCTCCATTAATTCAGCTATAAGTACATCAAGTATCGTAATTTTTTCGGCTTCAGCTCTATTTACAGTTATTTTCTTTTTTGCATCATCATACATAGCAACGAATATCTTCGGCAATTATTGGTTAACACCTATTCTGCAGATTATGAGCTTAACTTTCCCTTTGATAGTTGTTAATGCCGTTAACGACTGGATTTTAAATGGTTTCCAGAGATTCGGTTTATCAATGTTGATTAGGATGGTATTTACCTCTGTATATCTTCTCTTTGTTGTTATTTTCCTCGGCTTAGGATTTAGCATTGAAGGTGTAATATATGCGTTCATTCTGGGATACGCTGTGTCTGGATTGGTTGGAGTTATATTCGTTTTGAAGGTGAGGAGAAAAGTGGTTAAATCAGAGGGGAAATTTAAGATTTTTGATTTCGGCCTTTTTAAAGACATGTTTAATTTTGGCAAATGGGCCTACGGTATTGCCTTTGTTGAACTTGGCTTTCAGCGTTTTAACGAGCTTCTCATAGGTATTATTCTTTTAGAGGTTGCCTTGGCAGTATATAGAATTAGCCAGACGTTCTCATCGATTCTTGGTTATGTAGGATTGGCCCTCGCGACTACTCTGAATCCTTATTTTTCTGAGCTGACATCTATAAGTAGAGAAGAGAGAGCAGCTGGTATGATGAAAAGGGCGACTAGCTATTCATTAATTATATCTTTGTTGATTGCCGCTCCCATTATTGTGTTCGCTTATCAAATTTTGGAAGCATTCTTCACCCAACAATATTTTTCAGGAGACGACCCCTTGAAAATCCTTATTATTGGTTACGTGATTGCAAACATCTCAAAACCAATCGGGTCATACTTTTTTGCTAAGAAAAAACTTTGGATAAACTTCTCAATCCAAACCATCTCTTTGCTTACAGTAGTCGCATCAAGTTATCTATTGATTCCAATTTTCGCCATGAACGGGTTAAATCAATATGGCGGAATGATCGGAGCTGCAATTGGTTTTACTTTAGGTTGGATAATTAACTTTGTATTATTCGCATACTTTACTAGAAGACACTTTAAAATTAATATTTTGGAAAAAAATTCTGCAATTTGGGCAATCATATTCGTTCTAAGCATCACACTTCTAGCTCTTCTCACCAAGATTAGTTTTGAATCATCCGTTTTAGGATTAGTTGTATTCGAAGCTGCTTTAGTGTTAAAATACAAGCGTGAGTTGCTCAATTTAGCCAAAACTGCTGAAACCTACCTACTGCCCTCACAAAAAGGTGAGAAGCAAAACCCTTTTTCGGGGAAATTATCGATAGATTAAACTGCTTATGATGTGGTTCCAATCGGTTATCCTCTCCCCAAATCCGGGTTCCTTCACGACTTCAAACCCCGGGCGATAGATTCGCAAAATCTCGTGTTTTTGGGCCTTTTTTGACGCTTCTTAAAACTGTTTCTCACCACTTAATGGGTAGAAATATTAAAAATTGAGAAAAAACACCGATAAAAACCATAAATTATCAGGAACACAACGGCAAAAAACCATAGCAAAGATCCTGCGAATCTATCGCCGGGGGGCTCAACCCACCCCGATGAGTACACAAACTCCATCTTTGCCCGCAATTGGGGCACTTTGGAGCCCACAACCTGGGGCAGATTATAAGAGCTTCTTTTGAACTATACTTTATAGCGCCCAGCAACCTCCTGAAAGAATCTCTGCTGGTTTCTGGCGTGGATCCCGTAG
>JAHQXB010000020.1 GCA_029856435.1 Candidatus Jordarchaeia archaeon | reverse complement strand
GTGTAATCATCGCCTTTAAGAAGAATCCTCCACAAATCGGCAAAGGACAAATCATAGTGGGCTCTATTCTTGTGGTGATGGCTGCTCCATTAACTTTCATCCCTGTTCAGATTTGGATAGACCGGTACATATTCTATTCGCCAATTCTAGCCCCCCTAGATTTGAGAAGGATTCATGGAATTTTTTCCCTGAACTTTAACCTATTCACTTATGTTTCACTCATAGTTTTCATGGTGAGTATACTAATCTTCATCCGAGTTTCAAAAATAAAAACAGTAGCCATAATCGGATTCTTAGCATACCTATACTTATACCCCAGTTTAAGATTCACGCTTTTTGAAAACCTCAACATTCCAGCATTTACTCCAACAATACCCTTCCAAATTTACGCTGGACTGATTGTTGTTCTAGCAGTAACGGTGAGACCTGTAGTTTCCCAGTGGGACATCCTCAACTACATACGCAAAAAGTTCAAAATCTTGGTGAAGACCACTCTACTAATTATTGTTTTATGTTCCTTTTTAGTTTCTTTAATATTTATGAATGGATTTGTTGCTGCGACTCCCCACTTTAGTAAGAAGGGGTTGAGTCCTGATGACAAAATTGACCCAAGACTATTGAGTCTCAATCCCGTGCCTGAAAATGTTTCAGTCATAATGAGATTTGATAACTCGATATCGGAGGAGAACAAGACCGCCCTCAGCAACTATGACTTCTTCACCGCCACTCGCATCTATGGGGAGGGGTGGATGTCCTATTTTGCCATCTACGGAATTATAAACACTACAGGTATAGACTTTGTGCAGACACTGAAAAATTTGGCTAAAGACTTTCCCTTAAGCGCCATAGTATATGATGATGGTGATCCTTCAAATCTTCCGGACATCGATAAACATTACAGGGACTATTACTATGTAGGTTCGGATGTGCTCCGGAACTGGAACATAACAGGGCGGGGAACAACAGTGGCAGTGATTGACTCAGGAATAAACGACAACAACATAGAAATAGTTGGCAAGAAACAAGGCAGAATAGTATACCAAGTCAACTTCCTCACGGGTCAGGAGGGAGACCCCCAAATAGTTGGAGACATAACCCCTGACTACTTCATAATGCATGGAACCTACACTGCAAATATGGTCGCAGGAACAAAAGGCATAGCACCCGAAGCAAACATAATAGACCTTAAAGTCAAAAATGACAACGGAGAATTATACTACATGACCTATACCTATGCTGCAGAAGCAGTAAAGTGGTGCATAAGAAACAAGGACCGATTCAACATCTCAGTAATTGTCCTCGCCATAGGCTGCAGAGACCAAATCTATGGGACACTAACAGAAGCAGTAGACTGGGCCTTCCTAAACGGCATAGTCGTAGTAACTGGTGGAGGCGCAATAGACATGACAAAGGGTAAAATAATAGGAGGGCTTATGACTCCCGGCATAGCCGACTGGGCCATAACTGTGGCAGCACTCAATGGATACACTGGAGACTGCTGGTCACCCATAAGCCCCTTGGGTCCCTCACCCCACAGGTATCTTCCAAAACCCGAAATAACTGCGGGATACGAAGTAACAAGCACAGCCACCTCAGTGGTTGCAGGAGTCACACTGCTCCTCGCCCAACAGTACAACGAAGAAGAGCTTCCACCAGTCCTCAGATCCGCTATTATTCGCTGGGCTCTCATTGAAGGAGCGCAACAGTATGATTTGGGCTCTCCAGGATGGGATGCCCAATACGGCTACGGAAGAGTCAACGCCCTCTGCTCATACCTGTTTCTCAAGTACCACTTGAAACTCTAAATCCCTCATCGCTTTATCTTATTTTGCCTTTTGGTTTGGGATTTTTCCAGCTACTTGAATATTTTTTCTCGGATTAGTTTCTGTGTTTTTACGGGGTCTCCTTCCTCTATGGCTTTTTCCAACTCTTCTCTGCCAATTTTGTTCAGAAGGTTGGATAGGGCTTTAAGCATTTCTATACTCTCCCTTGAGGCTTCCAGCGGGTCTTCCCTGTAGGGGTAGATGTCGAGTGAGTACCAGTCGTCATAGCCCATCTTATCCAGCCAATAAATTAGTTCCAGGTATTCTATTGTGTGCACCGAGCCCACAATCATATCGTCGTCCCAAAGTCGGTAGTTATCGTTTAAGTGGAGGTGGAATAGTCTTCCGGCCTTCATGCAGAGAACCGCGGATTCAGCCATACTTTCATAGGCTGCGAGTGCATGTCCCACATCTATGGTGACGCCCACATTCTTCATTCCCGTTTCATGTGCGATGAGCAGGGCTTTGTCAACTGTTGCTATGTAGGAGTGTGTTCGGGGCTCCTTTGGCTTATACTCCAAGCATACCTTAACCCCTGTCTTTGCAATTTCTGTGATGGAGTCAACCAGCAGGTCCCAGGCCTTTGGATAATTGGACTGGAAGGGGTAATCGTAGCCGTCCTGTCCCAGCCAGATATTGAAGGAGTTGCACCCCAATTTTTTTGCGAGGGCGATTCCACTTTTGCATAGTTGTATTGCTTCTCTGCGGATTTCTGGATTGGTGGAGGAGAGGCTGCCTTTCTGCCACTTCCTATCCCCGGTTAGGTCAACGCCCACCATTGACACCTTTAGACCAGTCTCTTTGAGTATCGACTTTAACTCTTCGAGATTTTTTTCATTCACGTTGCCCGGATACCCTAACTCAACTCCGCTCAGGTCCTTTATTGTGGCAACTTTTCTAATTATTTCCTCAAGGGGCATACTGGGCCTGTAACCTTCTATGAGAAACCGGTCTCCACATGGGCTAAAGGCCCAGACACCAAGCGAAAACTTTTTCACGAAACCACCATCCAAAACTAAATTTTTATTGTTAATTCGCATAGCTGGGTAATACGTATTACTATTTAAAAACGTAAAAAAGGGTATTTAAAGATTTAAATTACTTCCCTGTACCTCTTGAAGGCTTCGTCCCATTGTGACACATCCTCAGGCCTATACAATCTTGGTTTAAACGAGTTTCGCACAATTTTTCTAATAGCAGATAGGGAAATCCTACCGTGCAAAGCGCAGGCTTGGGTTAGAATGTTTCCAATCGCCGTGGCTTCAGTTGGACCAGCGTAAACTGGGAGATTCAAGGCATCAGCAATAAATTGGCAGAACAACTCGTTCTGAGAGCCGCCTCCAACAATATAAACTTCCTCTAAGGAATGCCCCAGAAGACTTTTTAGTGCCTCATAGACCTCTCTGTGCCTCAAAGCTAAGCTTTCAAGAATGCAACGCACCACTTCCCCACGTTTCCTAGGAGGCTCCTGCCCCGTTCGCCTACAAAAGTTTTGTATGGCTTCAGGCATATTCTGAGGATTAAGGAAAATGGGATCATCAGGATTAACAAAATATCTAAATTCTGGGCAATCCTGCGACTCCCGAATCAGCTCTCCATATTGTAATTCAATTCCCCCCAGTTTCCATTGTCTTACACATTCTTGAAGAAGCCAGAATCCGGTAATGTTTTTCAAAAACCTAATAGTTTTTTCCACACCCACCTCGTTGGCAAATCCTACCCTTAAAACATTCTCGTTAACAAGGGGCCTAGGCAGCTCAGTTCCCATAAGGCACCAAGTGCCCGAACTTATGAAGAGAAACTTTTTATCCCCTGCGGGTGCGGCTGCCACAGCAGCGGCTGTGTCATGGCAAGGAGGCGCAGTAACAAGTGTTTCCCTCAGTCCTAACTCACTTTTCAGCCGGTCATCTAATTCCCCGAGAATCGTTCCTGGTGGAACTATCTTTTGGAACCAGCGCGGGTTGAATCCCAGTTTCTCTATAAGGGGCCAACACCAATCGTGTTTAAAAACATCGTAAATCTGAGTGGTGCTCGCCAAAGTCATCTCTGAAACCGCCCTTCCGGAAAGTAGGTAGTTGAAGAAGTCTGCCATCATGAGAATTTTATCAGTGATGTATGCCATAGGAGTTTTACTCATTGCGTAGAGTTGGAAAATAGTGTTTATACGCATAAACTGAGTCCCCGTATAAGAGAAAATCTCCTCTCTTGAAACCAACTTGAAAACTTCATCCATAATTCCCTCTGTTCTGGGGTCCCTATAGTGTCTCGGGTTACTCACAAGTTCACCCCTCGCATCTAGGGGAGCATAGTCAACACCCCAGCTGTCAACACCCACACTAACTGTTTCTCCCCCACAACGTTGAGCACAGCGGCATAAACCTTCCCTAACCTCATCGTAGAACCTTAAAACATCCCAATAAAGACCTCCAAGCAAACAGTTTCCCTCCGTTTTAAACCTGTAAACCTCCTCCAAATCCAGCCGATTATCCGACCAATCTAACTTGCCCAAAACCAGCCTCCCAGAACTAGCACCCATATCAACCGCAACAAAATTCTCCAATAAAACACCACCCTAACATAAAAATTGAAGAAACTCCCTTTAATAAATTCCACCCCCAAACCTAGAAAAAGAAATAAAACAAAAAAGAAAAAGGGGGTTAGAGATTTTTGCTCTTTAAGTTTGGCTGTTACCTTCTCCTAGCTAAAACCACTGCGACGCCTAACAGTACTAGTGTCGCGACAGCTGCTCCACTGTAAATAATTAGTGTTGAAAATGCTTGATTCGCGAAGGCTAGGTATATGGCAGCAAATGTGAGTATTAGGGGTAAATAGTTTGGCTCAAGTAGAGCGAAGTAGGGATCAATGTATATATTACCGTCGCTAAAGTCTTCGTGGGAGAAGGCAATATTGATGGTTAGTGTTTCATTATTTAGGCAGAATGTTGAACAGGCCGGGCGTGGGTTTTGGGTGCTGTTATAGGCACCGTTGAACCAGTTGAACTCAGCAACTGGAATTCCCCAAGAGTCTATGAATTCAACTTCGGAGACACCTTCGTCGTTTTTCAGTGTGGGTACAAGTCCGCTTTCACCATTTGCTACAACTGCTCCCTCAGCCCACCGGTAACGGTACTGAAGAGAGTCACCTAGACAGGAGTGCAGGGTTATCACCAAGGCTAGAAATCTAAAGTTGTAAGGATTCTCCGGGTTTTCTACTTGCCAATTATAGTTTGTGATGTTTAATTCGAATTTTAGGGATGAAAGCTTTGGAACTGTGACACTGGAGTTGCCAAAAGAAACGTTTTGTGATTCAAAGTACAATAGAATTCCAAAAGCAATGTTAAAGGCTCCTGTCTTTTCTGTTCCCTCTATGGAAACTTTGATGTATTCAAAAAGTGGAGGTATTTGCTGTATCAGCGGACCCGTCTCTATTGTTAATTTATTCCAACTAACATCGGTGACCAAGCTGTATTCTTTTAGAATGTTGTCTGTTCCATTGTCGTAGCGTTGGTTATTGTTGGTGTCGTTGAATTCTACTAGTTTTGCAAAGTTTAAGCCGAATCTACTGTTTGCTAGGGCTCTGTGGGTGAAATTACCAGAAACGAAATTTTGAGATAAGTTGAACATAAACATGTTTGTGAAGAAGGCTTTGGTGTTGTTGTCAAACCAGGAATTCCCCCAGTCGAGTGATTCTACCGATTTTTCTTGTGTGTTATATTCCGCTGTTGGAAGGCTTGCTGCTGCTGTGGCTGGTGTTGTGAGTGCGGGTAGAGACATGGCTAGGACAAATAGTGCAAGTGTTGTTATGGCTGCTGCCACTATTATCTTCCTTTTCATTCTTCCTTCACCCGTTTTTTTTGGGTAAACCTTGTTTTGGTGGGTGTTATTAAAAATTTTTAGTGAACAGTTTATTCTGGTGTGAAAAGAGATTATATTAAACTTTAAAATGCGTAAAGAGGAGTTTTTATGGTTTATAACTGTTTAAAAATTTCTAAAAAATCTTCTTTTGAAAAATAATCCCATTTAAAAAGAATATGGTTTAGGACTTTAGCGCATCGCATATTTCCTGAAGTGTTCCTTGGTCAATTCGGTCCAGCTTGATGCTAATGGATTTCACAATTTTCGCACCTTTACTCAGCAGTTTCTCTTGTAGACTCTTGGTGAATTTCTCTCTACCCATACCTGAAGAGACAAAGATTACAGCTTTTTTACCCTTAGCTTTCTCTAGTTTATCAATAAAGGTATTTACTGGGGGTGCGATTGTGAAGTACCAGATTGGGGAGCCAATAATTAGTGCGTCGTACTTTTCCAAATTTTTGGTGGCTTTAATTTCTGGTTTTCTCCTAAAAAGGCAGTCGAAGGTGATTCGGGGATTAAGGTGCAAAAGCCTGCTGCTGTACTCATTTGCCATCTCAATTTTGAACAGTTCCACTTTTCCTATTGGTTCTAGGACTTTTTGTATTTTCTTGGCTATTTTCTCTGTGTTGCCCGTTTTAGAATAGTATGCCAATAGAACCTCCATAAGAAATCACCACTCATAATTCTCCAAAAAGCCGTTTTGCATTCAAATTGTGCTTTTTCAGCCTCCTTCTTTTTTGGTCGGCTTACTTTTCGAGAAACTCTAATATTTTCTTGGCGCAGTCTTCTGCTACTTGGGTGATCATTCCGTGTCCCACTTTGTCGTAGAGGACTATTTTTGCTCTGGGGATGCGTTGGGCTAGTATTTCTGAGTTCCGGTAGGGTATAAGCACGTCCTCTTTGCCCGCCATTACTAGGGTGGGTTTATTGATTTTTGGCAGCCTGTCGTAGGCGTCAAACTGCATTATTGCTTTTATCTGCCTCATGAAGGCGTCTCTGGATATGGGCGCTATGAGTATGCGGTTTACTGTCCTCTCAACTACATCTGGATTGTTTTTGATGAATTCTTCGGTGAAAAGTAGTGGTATGGTTCTTCTGGCTATCTGCTCATCTGTTAGTCCTTCACTCTGCATTATTTTTTGAACAGTTTCTGGCGGTGTGGGTATAGAGTTTGGTCCACCCGGGGTTGTGGAGCAGAGCACCAGTTTCTTCACTCTATCTGGATAATTTATGACCAGCTCTTGGGCAATCATTCCGCCCATAGACACGCCAATCATGTGCGCCTCCTCTATTTCGAGGGCGTCCATGAGGCCTATGGTGTCATCTGCAAACATTCTTATAGTATAATCTATTTTTGGTGCGTCTGTTCTTCCAGCGCCCCTATTGTCAAATATGAGCAATTTGAAACGCTTGGAGAACTGCTGAATAAAGTAGTCAGGCCACCAATCCTTATTGGCTGACAAACCCATTATCATCACTAGAGGGAATCCTTTGCCGTGGATCTCATAATACATCTTTATGTCGCCTATTCTAATCCTTGGCAACTGGGAACACCTCCTCAGCTCTAATCATTAATATCCCTTTGGTGACAATTTAAAATTATTTGTAATTGTCTTCCTATTACCTATTATCTCCTATTTTATTCTTATAACGATTTTCTTCTACCCAAACCATCATCTTTCCAATTTTGCCTAGCCCCAGTTACTCCGCGTATTTATGCTAAGTTATTTCTTGCAGCGAAATTTTGGGGGATAAAACTACCTCAGTTTTTCCAGTTTCTCGTTTCAATTCGACTAGTTTAACTCATTAAAAATAAAAATGGTGGAGCAATAAGCTCCAATCCACCTTCCAATCCAAGCTCTGATTCATTAAAGGAGAAAGACGATGCTGGTACTTTTAGTCCTTTAAAAATTCTATTACCGCTTGGGCGAATTCCTTAGCGTTCTGGGAAACCATGCCATGTCCTGATTCCTCGAAGGTTACCAGTTTTGCGCCTGGAATTCTTTCCGCCAGTATTTTTGAGTTCTCCCAGGGTAGAAGAACATCCTTTTTTCCCGTAAGAACTATTGTAGGCGCTTTAATTTTGGGGAGACTTTCATAAGAATCAAACTTTGAGGCGGCCGTCAATTGTCTCATGTAGGCGTCTATGGGTATGGGGGCTATCATTAGACGCTGGAAGGTTTCCTCAATTATTCCTGGATTATTTTTTCTATACTCCTCAGGGTAGAGTAGCTCCACAGTTATCCTCATGCGCTCCTCCTCAGTCATTTCTCCCCTGTTCAGCATCATCTTGAGAGTTTCTGGAGGAACTGGCACAGATTTTGGTCCACCACACGTTGTAGAGACGAGAACCAGCTTGTTGACCCTATCCGGGTAGCTTAAGGCTATCTCTTGGCCAATCATTCCACCCATGGATACGCCCAGTATGTGGGCCTTTTTTATGCCTAGGGCATCCATTAGCCCTACAGTGTCGTCCGCAAACATTTTAATGGAATACTCTATTTTCGGCTTGTCTGTTCTTCCGGCCCCCCTGTTGTCAAATATTACGGTTTTGAAACTTTTGGAAAATTGCTCAATGAGATATGGATGCCACCAGTCCTTGTTTGCGCTTAGTCCCATTATCATCACTAGAGGATGTCCTTCTCCATGGATTTCGTAGTAAATGTTTATGTCACGAACTTTTATTTTGGGCAAACCATTCGCGCCTCCCAATTGTTTTTTATTATTCTGTGAAGGGGCCTATTTTAAATTATGCTTTTGCCTAAGCTTGGGGATAAACTTTTTATTTATGCGTATTGAGTCTTTGTAAGAAACATTTTGAATGGAGATGTTTGGATGAGTGCGGAAGCAAAAATTGTTAGCTCCATAGTTCAGGAATATATGAATAGGACAAAGCGTTCCAAGCAAAGGTTTGACGAGGCTTTGAAGGTGATGCCCGGTGCGAACACCCGGATTGCAGTTTTTATGATGCCCTACCCTGCCTATATACGGAAAGGTGAGGGTGCACGTCTCTGGGATATAGATGACAACGAGTATATAGACTTCAACTTTAATATGACTTGTCTGGTTCTGGGCCATAAACACCCTAAGGTTATGGAGGCTATTAATCAACAGATAGAGTGTGGCACCTCCTTTGGTGGCCCCACGGAACATGAGGTTGAACTGGCAAAGAGGCTGGTTGAAAGAATTCCCAGCGCAGAACAGGTGAGGTTTACTCCCTCGGGCACCGAAGCTGTACACCAAGCAATAAGACTGGCTAGATGCTACACCAAGAAGGAAAAAATAGTAAAGTGTGAGGGGGCCTATCATGGAACCTGGGACGCAGTAGACATTAGCGTCTTTCCCACCCCCGAAGAGCAAGGCCCACCGCTTAACCCCAATAGGGTCCCCTTCAGCAAAGGAATTCCCCGAGGAGTAATTGAAAACACACTGGTTGTGCCCTTCAACAATATTGAGATTATGGAAAAAACCATCAAAAAGCACAAGGACGAGTTGGCCGCAGTTATCTTAGAGCCCATACAGAGAGGCTACGAACCCAAGGAGGGGTACCTTGAGAGGGTGCGAGAACTAACCGAGATGTATGGAATCCTCCTCATATTCGATGAAGTTGTGTGCTACCGGGTAAGCAGGGGAGGGGCCCAGGAACTCTATGGGGTAACGCCAGATATCACCACTCTGGGTAAACTTATTGGTGGCGGTTTTCCGGTGGGAGCCTATGTTTCCAGCCATGAAATTATGAAACAATTTTCATTCGAGTTGCCCGAGGGACCGCAGTTGTTCTTCTCTGGAACCTTTAACGCTTTTCCCTTGGCAATGGTTGCGGGAGCCGCTACACTGGATGTCTTAACAAAGGATGTTTATGAGAAAATGAACAAGCTTGGAGAAGAAATGAGGGAAGGCTTGGCTGAAATCCTGAGCGACCAAAACATTAATGCCCAGGTGGGTGGCGTAGGCTCATTCTTCCACATTTTCTGGACAAAAGAGAAGGTGGTGGACTATCGAACACTAAAAACTGCTGACACCCGATGCCAAAACTACTTCGACTTGGACTCACTTAACCGAGGAATATACTATCGAGACCACCCCAACGTGTCAGCTGTCACCACCAGAGACGACGTGAAAAAAGCCCTAGAAGCCGCACAGCAGAGCATAGAAACTTTAAAACCAGTAATAAAAGAAATTTCACCCCAACTATTCCAGTAATGTTTGAGAAACCAACCATTATTTCTTATTTTTTAATCTCCCTCTCCCTTTATTTGGAATGGACGAGTGGATTAAGCTTTTTAAAAAGGAAAAAATTGGTGGTTCATTTGGATTCTTTGAAATATTTCATTACTTCTGCTATGCAGCGGTAGGAGCTGCTTACCTTGGTGGGGTCTCCAAAATAGGTTTCATTCCACACTATGAAGTGTTCCATTCCCACTTTGACGAACTTGTCTATTTTTTCTATGATTTCTTCGGGGGTACCCCAAAGGTAGCTGTCCTGTACAACTTCTAGGGGAACTTTTTCAATTGCCTTCATAGCCTGCTCTTTTGATAGTCTTGAGGGGACAAAATCTGTTAATCCGTAGAACTTTTTGCCCAGGGGGTGTTCGTAGCCATGTTTTTCGAATATTTCTGAAGGAGTAGCTAGAGCATGGGCTTTTAGTATGGGTGACTGCATTATGCGTATGCACTCATCGTGACTCTCATCGATAATTAAACTGGTGTAAAGAGCCTTCGCAATCGCGCCATAGTTTCTTCTGGCTTTCCGGGCGGCTTCTTTTATGATTTGTAGGCGGTTTTTGTAAGTTTCAACGTCAAGTGTGAAGGGAAGCCAACCGTCGGCGTATGTTCCAACAAGCTTAGCCATCCTAGGACCCGCACCACCAATCCATATGGGCGGTCTACCCTTCAGCGGAGGCAGTTCAAACACAGCATCCTTTAAGGTCCAGAATTTTCCCTCAAAGTTTAGAAGCTCATCTCTTTTCGCATTCCAGCAGAGGCGAATAATTTGCAGGGCTTCCTCAAGCCTACTAACTATGTTTTCATACTTCAGGCCGTAGGGCTCACAATTTTCTTTTTCTCCCGCCCCGATTCCCAGAATAACTCTACCTCTGGTAATGTGTTCTAGGGTTGCGTAGCTCTGAGCAAGCATTACCGGATGGTGCCTTATAGGTTCAGTTACACTTGAACCTATCAGGAGCCTTGTTGTAGTAGAAGCGGCCAGCGCAATTGAAAGAGTGGTCTCAAAAAACACGTGAGGGCTGAACTGTGCAAAGGCACCAACTATATCTGAAGTCCAAATACTCTGAGGATACCACCCCATAAGATGATCCGGAAACCATATGGAGTCATATCCTCTCTCTTCCAACCTCTTAGCCTGCTCCGGAATACGCTCTATGGGAGGAAAAGTAGGCCCAACAGTTCCAAATTTCAACATTTCAACCAACCTCCAATCACATTACAAAATTTTCTCCACTAACGACAAATCAACACATAGTTAAATTTTCCGTACAACAACAAGAACAAAATGGTTTAGCTTAAAAAAAATTATTAGTGTGAACCACCATAAAAATTGTATCTCAAAGGGTGAAGAAGTTATGGTGTATGAGCCTAGTTCCCAATCTCTAAAGAAACACACTGTTCCCGACTGGTTTCATGACGCTAAGCTGGGGATATTTATCCACTGGGGCCTGTACTCGGTGCCGGGATGGGCACCCACCACAGGCAAATTTCATGAGGTGGTTGCCAAGGAGGGATGGGAAGGCTGGTTTTCCAAAAACCCCTATGCGGAGTGGTATGTAAACTCCGTCAGAATAAAGGGCAGCCCATCCTACCACTACCACATAAAAACCTATGGAGAAGACTTCTCCTACGACAATTTTATTCCCATGTTTAACGAAGCCATCCAAAACTGGAATCCCAACGAATGGGCTAACTTATTCAAAAAAATTGGGGCACGCTACGTGGTTCTCACAACCAAACACCACGACGGCTTCCTACTTTGGCCCAGTGAAACACCTAATCCCAAAAAACAAAACTATTTCAGCCAAAGAGACATAGTAGGAGAATTAACCAAATCCGTACTCTCAAGGGGAATGAGAATGGGACTATACTATTCAGGAGGACTAGACTTCACATTCAACGACACAGTAATAAGAAACTTCAACGACCTTTTAGCTGCTGTACCCCAGAGTCCAGAATACGCTGCATACGCCAACAAACACTGGCAGGAACTAATAGACCGCTACCAGCCCTCAATACTCTGGAACGACATAGGGTACCCAGCCGCAGCCAATCCCAACGAAATATTCGCCTACTACTACAACAAAATTCCAGACGGCGTTGTAAACGACCGCTTTGCACTTCTCAGTCCCCCAGACACTGTACACTTTGACTTTAGAACCCCAGAATACGCCTTCTTCAACCAAATTTGGTCCCAGAAATGGGAGTGCACACGAGGACTGGGGTACTCATTCGGCTACAACCGCAACGAGGGATCAGAGCACATAATTCCCCTCAGGGAACTAGTCCACTCACTGGTGGACATTGTCAGCAAGAATGGAAACCTGCTTTTGGGCGTTGGACCCACAGCGGAGGGGATCATCCCCAACCTGCAGCGGAAACGCTTACTGGAGTTGGGGCAGTGGCTACAAACCAACGGTGAAGCCATATTCAAAACGCGACCCTGGCACACAGCCGAGGGAACTACTAAAGAAGGTGTCTCAGTAAGATTCACACAGAAAGAAAAAGAATTGTACGCCATACTTCTGGGACGTCCAAAGCAAGACTGGATAACCATAAACTCGCTCCAGGCAGTAGGTGGTTCTACTGTGCAATTACTAGGATATAATGAGTTCCTAGACTGGAAGCAGGAGGGTAACCATTTGAGGATTACCCTACCAAGGGATCTTACAGAATCTCCCGCTTACGCTTTTAAGATTTCGCCGAAACCCAATAAGGTCTCATAAAACGGTACATTCAGTTAGTGTTTGGCCTTCTTTGGATTTTCAGGTTTTTGGGACACGCTCCCAGATGGGTGTAATCACTTTTTGCGCTTGGGATCCTAGAACTATTGGTTCTATTCCCACCATTTCGCAGAGATAAATTAGTGGTCGAACGTGGTTCCCAGCGACGCCTAATATGTGGTTGCTTGGAAAAACACTTAGGAACTCATCGAAACTGCAGTGCAGTTTGGCATGGACATGTGGCCAGGTGGGGTCGGTTTGGGCGTTTAGCGCCTTTCTCTCCTCTGGGGGGAGTTCCACTGCTTCGCCAGGCACGATGACCATGTAGAGCCTGTCGTCCCATAGGCCTAGGCGGGCGAATGTTATTTCACCCGGAGCAGCGTCAAACTCTACTGAGGCTCCCCCAGCCTTGAAATAGAACTCTAGGGCGGGGTGGAAGGTCACCTTCTTGAAGTTCTCTTTGGGATCCATGCTTCTTGAAGCGTACCAGCTGGCGTGGTTACCAGAATTGCAAAAGTCCCACAGGTCTCTATCAGGGTGATAAAGTCTCACATCCATAAATAGCACTGGAAGTCCGCCACTAATGTATTTCAGAAGCTGCATGGTCATTGCTGCCAAGGAGTCTGCTTCGGTGGCGCACACCGTGGTTTCTTTTGGCCCATTCCAATCGTAGGGGTCATTCATAAGCATTTCTGCTACGTCGCCTAGGCAAACATACTCGGTTAATTCACGTTGTCCCTTCAATCCACAGAAATCGAAACCTTTTTCTTCGTTCACCTTCTTCATGGCAAGGTAGAGGCGGATCTGCTTTTTTAGTGATTCACGGGTCAACATTTTCCCATCATACTTTATTCTTTCACCCATGAGCTCTTCGAACCATTTTAATCCCTTTTCCACTTCTCCTTCGTCTATTTCCTTCATCTTTTCTACAAGCCACAACTGGTCAATCTGGCGGACGGTAGTACCAAAGGTCTTCAGGATGGGAACAAGGTGGTGGTAACCGGTCTCCATTCCCATACTGTGGCCACCATACATCCCATAAACCTCATTTTGGATAACAGTACATGCTTGGGCTGCCCGAATCCAATCAAACACCTTGGCTCTCACTTCTGGATCGTCCATGTCGCCCACAATGCGATGAGTTCTTATGCCCGCCTGGCGCAGAGCTCCATCGGTAGCGAGCAGTCCCACGTTTCCCGGAAATTTGCCGCTGTTATTTGAGAGGCAGAGAATGGGTTTTTCCCGGCCCACACTGTTTATGAAGGGCCACACAAAGAAGGGAAAGTTCCAAACATAGAAACACAGTATTAACTGTTTACAATTGGCTCGGGAAAGCTCCTCACCGACTTCTTGAGCCACTCTAACCGAGGTAATTATTTCTGAACCAGTAACTACTTCGGGTGCTGTGCCATCCAAATTTTTTATGCCCTTTCGAATGATTTCCGCCCACTTTTGCACGACTTCCATGCATTCCCTATTATTTTTAGTGTACACATGTTCTCTCTCATCGTTAAACATCACAATACCAATGGGTGTAGTCCTCATAACAAACACCTATCAAGATAAATAGTAAAAAAAATTAAAAAATTATGCCTTCCCCCCAGCGTTCTCTGGAGTTTCTGAATTCTCTCCAGCTATAATTGTAAGGGGGAGCTCCTCTTCGGTAAATCGTAGTTGTGGAAAAGGTATCTTTGTAAGTTTGATTAAAAAATTCGGGCTCCTAAAAGAAATTTTAGCCGGTCTTCACAGAGGGGAATGCTTGATTTTTTTATCTATGGTTATAAGGAGCCCCGAACCATGGTCTTCTATACTCTGGTTTTCTTCCAGCTCTACAATGCTTTAAACATGAGATCTCAAGAATATTCCCTTTTTTAAAATTGGATTTTTCTCAAACAAGTACCTTGTTGCAAGATTCATTATTTCAATTGTCTTGAACATCTCTATTGCGGGCGTTCCGTTTTTCCAAGAGTTATTCCAAATTATGCCCTTACCCCTCAATGACTGGATCCTAGTGTTTCTGGTCAGCAGTAGCGTTTTGGTAGTAGAAGAAATCAGAAAGCTTTTCGCACCAAAGCTATTCACCACAAAATAACCTCTACGCCAAAGAAAATAATCTTCTCATAGACTGTTGAACGTTTTTTCTTGCGAAACCATTTTTTGAAAAGTTTTTCCGCATTCTTGGTTATGTTTTTATGATTGTTTTTATGCTAAAATTTAATAGGGGGTTCGTAGAACGTTCCTCCGCTGCTTATTAAAAAGTAGGGTGATGATATGTATCGTAAAATAATGGTGGCTACGGATGGATCTGAACATTCTGCGAAGGCTGTGGATCATGCAATTGAACTTTGTAAGAGTACCGGGGCGGAACTCTTGGCGGTCACCGTGGTTAACATGGACGCCTTATCATGTGTGGAGGAAAATGACAGGGATGTTTACTGCAAAGTTCAAGACGCGCTCGAAAAGAGGGCTAACGATATTCTTAATGGTGTTGAAAAAAAGGCGAATAAGGAAAATGTGTTAGTTAAGAGGATAATACAGGTAGGAGACCCTGCAGAGGTTGTAGTGGAGCTGGCGAAAAGGGAAGCTGTGGACCTAATCGTGATAGGGACCAGAGGGCTTCTCGGTGTTAAGAGAGTAGTGTTGGGAAGCCATGCGGAAAAAATTGTAAGATGGTCAAGTGTACCTGTTCTCGTGGTACGCTGAAACACCTTTTTCATCGCTCCCAAAAATTTCTTTTTGCAAAAAATATTTTTTACTATAAATTCAATCTATTCACTATTTTGGGAGCATTTCTGTTTATGAAATATGGAAGTCCTAGTTGATTCGGCGGGTGCATCAATCTTATTTTTCGAAATTCTGTTTTCTGAATTTCGCATTTTCTTGGGATCAAAATGGAACCATGCGTATATTGAATTCGGAAAACTTAATATTGGGTATAAAGGCTGTGATCCTCGAGTCTACTATTGCAAGTAGTTTTTATGGCTAGGAGATTGAAAAAATAGTTGAGGGGAGGGAAATGCGCATCTGCACAGAAATAGGCTTTTCTTCAATCGGCTTTGGGGCAAAGTTTGTGTTTCCGACGCGTAATCCCACTGACGAAGTGAAAGAGTATTGTTTTTCGCCGCTTATAACACCCCCTAATGACAAAAAAGCTGAGAAGAAAAAGCCAAAACCAATTTTGTCCCAAAGCCTCCTCAATCTACTACGTTTTAAAACGACTGGAGAAAAAAGGGTCTCGTTAAAAGTACGGTGGAATCTGTTAGGAGTGAACTTCTAAAGGGGGTGTCAAACGCTCTAATCCTCTCCTTTTTATTTTAGAAACATGGATCTTTATTTAGGCTAAAAATTTTCAGTTACTTATACTCACTGGAAACAAGTCACGTAGTGTGGAGAACATTGTTTTCCAAAATTCCAGTGAGATAGCTGGTAGCACTACGCAGAACGCCTTTTAGAGTTCTCGTGGCTTAAGCACTGTTTCGAATTTGATTGGTGCTTAGTCACAATTGATTTGGTGTCGCCTGCTGCATGTTGTTTGTTTTTCGGCTTTTTTGCCCTGCAGAATAACTCAGAATGGTCTTCGGTCCCCGGGACAGGATGCAACCCAAATTTACACAGAAAAGGTGACACCCAGTTAACTGTGCTGGTGCTTAAACCATCAATGATTTAAAAGGGTTATAGTTAAAAATCTGTGAGAAAATTTTGTTAATTGTGGTAAGGGGTGTGAGAAGAGTTGGTGCAGTCCGTCATAATTCCTTGGAGTGCATGGTATGGGAAAGAGGAGTATGTTCTTAAATTTCCTGACACTTGGAGTATTCAATTATTTTGTATGCGCGACGCGGAGGATATTACTAGTCTGGAAGAATTGGAAAATGCGATAAAAAATCCGATTGGTACACCCTCTATTCAAGAGATTGCACGAGGGAAGAAAAGTGCTGTGATAGTTGTGGAGGACATCTCCCGACCCACAAGGGCGGGACCAGTTTGCGAAATTGTTTTAAAGGAGTTAAATGAGGCAGGGGTGTCTAATGAAAATATCACATTAATAGCAGCTCTTGGGGCACATAGGCCTATGACCCGGCAGGATTTCATAAAAAAGGTGGGTGAAAAGGTGGTGGAAAGCGTTAACGTTGAAAACCATCATCCATACGAGAACTTAGTCTTTCTGGGATATTCGAACAGGGGAACACCCATTTACATAAATAAAACCTATTATGAGGCAGACGTGAAGATTGCGGTGGGGACGGTTATTCCCCATGCGCTAGCGGGTTTTGGTGGCGGAGCAAAAATAATACTGCCTGGAATTTGCGGCATTGAGACACTTGAGGCAAATCATCAAGCTGCATTGAAAGGAATTGGTGTGGGCTTGGGATTTATCACGGAGCTGAGGAAAGACATTGAAGATGTTTGCAGCAGGGTGGGACTCGATTTCAGTATAAATCTAGTTTCTACCATGAAGCGGGGAATCGCTGGGATTTTTGCAGGTCACTACATTGAAGCACACAGGAAAGCTGTTGAGCTAGCAAATAAAGTCTATTACACGGAGGTACCGAAATTGTCTCCTGAGGAACGGCTAGACATTGGATTTTTCAACCTCTACCCCGAGGATACTGAGCTATCGCAAACAGTAAAGGGGTTCCCAATATTTTTCAGCGCCTATGAACTATTCAAGCGTGAGGCAGCCATCATTTTTATGACTGCATCTACAGAAGGACGTGGATACCACTCCTTAATTGGAGAAACAGGGGGCCGACTTTACCAAAATTGGGGCGAACACCCATTGTTCCAAGCCCTGTCAAACAACCCATTCGGAATCTTCTCCCCGAACCTCAGTAGAGCCGATGTTCTCCACTACTACCCGAAAAGAACAATTTTCCACAAGAATTTCCACAAAATGCTTGAAGAACTCGAAAAAACATATGGCACATCTCCCAGAGCAGGAATATTCCCCAGCAGTATACAACTAGTTTCAAAAAGTCCACAGTTCTGATCTTACAAGTTTAAATCAACTCAATGATTTCAAGTACTTTAGTTATTCTTGGAAATATGAAATGGTGACTATAAACATACTAATATTCTATCTTTAATATATTTACCAAAGTTTTCTAGATATCGACAGTGAATTATGAGGTTAATTTATTTTTCCAGTGGTTTTTCTTTGGTGATGTAGATTAGTCCGATTCCACACCTCATTTCGAGGCTCTAAATCAGAAAAGAAGCCCTACGAAAGCTTCCTTCGGAGGCGAAATCGAATGAATCTACACCGCGTTTTTCTTTCAACTGGAATATATTGTTTTTTGGTTAGGTGTTACTCGTATTAGTTGAATTTTTTATGTTTTGTTAGTGGCTTTTTAATAGAATTTATTTTTTATTTTAAAATTTAAAATGTTATATTTATGATTATTTCTATACTGTTAAACAATCCAGAATTCATTTTAGCGCCACATAGAAAAATTAATAAACAGAAACTATTTACGTTCCTATAAAGGAAAATAAATAAAAAATTGTGAGAGGTTGGGTGATAGATGCGAACCCTTGGCTTAAAGTTGAGAATGTTTCTAGTAATAGCCCTATTGTTCTCAATCCTCTTTGCATTGCTTGCTGGCATCTCCTACCTGCTCGGCTACTTCCAGCCCTGGATGTTTGTCATCGTAGCCTTAGTCATCATGGGCATACAGTACTTTACCGGTCCCTACATTGTGGGTTGGACTATGAAGGTAAAGTATGTGACTCCCCAGGAGGAGCCCCGACTGCACCGCATAGTGGATGGCTTAATTTGGAAGCGGGGAATACAGAAGCCCAAAATAGGGGTATCCTATGTTAGGGTTCCCAACGCCTTCGCCTTTGGAAGATGGAAAAGCGACGCTCGAGTAGTAGTGACTAAGCCACTACTAGAAATACTTGATGACGGTGAACTAGAAGCCGTAATAGGGCACGAATTATCTCATGTAATTCACCGGGACATGATCGTACTAACAGCTATCAGCGTTATACCTTTGATATGCTACTATATCTTCCTAAGCTTTGTATGGGGCGGAATGGGAGCGGGAAGAGATAGAAATGCCGGATACGCTGTACTGATTGGACTAGTAGCCTTCGTCATGTACTTTGTAACTAATCTACTGGTCCTCTGGATAAGCAGGGCAAGAGAATACTATGCGGATGCAGGCAGCGCAGAAATGACCAATCAACCATACAACCTAGCTTCAGGACTCTACAAACTGGTGCTAGCAAGCAAAGACCTAGATGAAAAGGCTCTCCAAGAAGTCGAGGGAGTAAAAGCCTTTTTTGCAACAGACCCCACCAAGGCTACAGGAGAAATCAGAATGCTTATTGAAGCAGACCTGAACAGGGACGGGAAACTAGATGCCTACGAAGTGAAACAATTTGCAAACCAAGCAAAAATGAGAAAATTCTCAGCGTTTGCAGAACTCTTCTCCACACACCCAAATCCCGTAAAGAGAATCATAAAACTAGCAGAAATGTACTAACCTAAGAAACCCCGAAAGGTGGCAATAGAGGGTGCGGGTAGCGCCCCCACCTTCAAAAAATTGTTTTCCTTTGCCGCATAATCTTTCTTTACTCAAAATTTTTGTCTGGAGTTCTGAAAATTTTTCAAATATACATTGTAAAATTGCAAAAAATTCAAAAAAATGCACAAAAATTTAAAAAAATAAACTGGCTGCGTGGGGGGATTATTTTTATCCTTTCTTGGTGGGTGCTACTTTTTTGATGTTCTGTCTTTAAGTATTTTCTCTACGCATTTCATGGCTGATTCTGCTGCGGAGTTCATTCCCACTCCTCTTCCCCGATAGGTGTCTCCTGCGAAGTATAGTCCATCTACTCCTGGTGCTTTGATGTCTGGTTTGTATTTTCCCACCATTCCGGGTTTTTTGGCTAAACCATCTATTCCTACGTATCTTGCAGGAAGTGTCCATTCCACATGTTCATCCAAACCTGGAAATATGTAGTTTAGGTCGTCCCATAGGATTTCTAATCCTTCTCTTACCCACCATTTGTCAAGGGCGTTTTCAGTTTCGCAGGGGCAGCCCATGGATAAAAGAAATTTTCCTTCTGGGGCAGAGTCTGGGTCAATATTTGAGGGGGAGTAGCATTGGAGCGGTAAATTGGTTTGAGGTAGGCTTAGTGATACTCGGAATTTATTATCGTTCCAGAGGGGTTCATCTAATCCAAGGATGTAGCCAATGGCTGAGGAGGTTTCTCTGGCTAGGCTGTTTATTTTGCTTATGAACCATGAAGGAAAATCTTCAGATGTAAGGATTGCTTCCAGGTTCCATATGGGGACTGCACAGATCACAGTGTTGGTTCTCAAAAATTCGGTGTCGTAAATCAACCAGTCCTCAAAGTTTTTCGGTGCATCTCCGGTAACATTTTCTACGGTAACTCCTATAACCTTTCCATCCTCGATTATCACTTCGTCTACTCCAGTGCCGGTCAGGATTATGCCGCCTCTATCCCTAATTGTTTCAACCATAGGTTTTACTAGGTTTATGGTTCCTCCCTTTGGAAATCCTGCTGTGAGAAGCTGTCCTTTCTTTTCCAGATTCTTTTTCATTTCGTATATTACTTCGCTTGCCGCCATTTCCTTCCAGTCTGTTAGAGTAGTAATCATCATTCCCAGATAATTGAAGAAGTCGTGGACATCTTGGTCCTCGGTTATTCCTTCCACCCATTCTTTAAGTGAAACATCATCTAACCTATCTATGTCTTGGTAGCTGATCTCGATGACAGCTTTAATCACTTTCTTGAAGTTTTCATTATAGGCAGGGCTAACTTGTCTGAGCTCCGAAATGTCCTGCCACCTGTCATTCTCCCAGACGCTCACACCCTCAGACCAACCCGCCAGTTCAATCTTTCTATTGATTCTTGCCAACAAATCCGCCACAGAGCTAACATCCCCTCTTGAAAGGGCGTGGAGACCAGTATCAATGGTATAGCCTCTAAAATTCGTAGTGGTGGCTCGGCCCCCAATGTAGTTAAGCTCGTCATAAACAGCCACTCTAAAACCATTTGAAGCCAGAAGTGAGCCACATCCCAAGCCAGCTATACCGGCACCTACAATTACCGCGTCAAAATCATAATCCATCATGAAAATCAATTCCTAAAACATATTCAAAAATTGTGTTTTAACTCCATTTGCCACCCTTTAAACTTTATTCTCAACAG
>JAHQXB010000029.1 GCA_029856435.1 Candidatus Jordarchaeia archaeon | reverse complement strand
CATAGTCGCCGGGCGTAGCACCCTCACCCACAAGCCCCAACCCTACCAGATAGCTGCAAACACTGAAACCAACCTTATCATAGGGGTGGATGCCCTTTCAAAGCAGAACGATGCCACAAAACTGCTGGGGGGAATCCCTCAAGGAAGCACGGTATCCCTCGACCGCGCCTACTACACTAAAAGTAACATTGAGGCTTGTGAGGAGAGGGGGCACCACTACCACATAAGGCCCAAAAAGTGGAGGGGAGAAGACTACGGGGGAGCGATGTTCAGACGCTGCAGGGAGGTGTTTGACCAAAACCTGTACTGCTGGAGAAAGCTGGTGGAACGAAACTTCGCCAACATGGAGGCCAGAGCGGGCAAAACAAGCTACTATGAGGAGCAGGAGAATTATGACAAGGTCCTCAAGCTGGGGGCTATTTATCACAACATCGAGCGTGTATCGTTCCTCCTTGGGGTGAGGCGCTCCTTCGTTCCCCTCGGAAAACCGCCTCCTGAGGAAGTGGCCCTACCCCAGTTCATAGAGCAGACAATCTGCGGAAAAACAGGCTTAGTCCACCCCATTTAGTCCGCCTCACAGCCCCCACCACAAGAAGACTGGAACATGTAGAGTAGAGAGAGAAACATACACCCCAAACAAGCACGGGAACACAAAAAAAGGCAAAACATCCCCCCTAATGCCAATTATTTTTTAACAAGTTCAGCCAGTGCAAAAACTTTTTAACCTCTTCCGCCGAGGACTGGCTCAGGCGGGATGCAGATGATGTGTGTTTTCATGAGTGTTATGAAGGGAGAGCAGAAAAATAAAAATCCCGCCTCTCTCCCCGATATTTTGAGCCAGTGCCCAGGCCCAACGATTTTCGAATAGTGAAAGACTATCCTAAGGGCAAACTTACAATTGAAAGCAATTTATTCTAAAAGAAAAATTGAGTTTTCACTTGACTTGTGAATGATATTTAAACGAATTTCCAAACACTTGTAGAAACGTTCAGAGAGTAAGAGTAGACTTTTTAAAGCAGATGCGCGAGGAATAGTTGCATAAATTTTTATATTTAGTGGACTTCACTATCCTAAAAAAGTATAAACTTTGATAAATATACATATAGTTATTTTTTTTAAAAAAATATAAAAACTGCTTATATTTCTTAGAAAAGAATAAACTTTATATAATAAAACAAAGGATAAAGATTCCAAAAATAAAATAGTCAGGTTCAAAGAATGCGAGGAGAGCTAAGTGAATAGGAAGGTAAGGACGGGGCATCGAAGAATAGTTGCGAGGAGATACGTTGCACTGTTTTTGGTAGCCATCTTTTTCCTATCGACGGTCCCAATCGCTGTAACACAAGGTACAATACAGCCATTCGTTTAAGCAATGCCTAACACCCAACCACCAAACCAACCCACAAATATTCCTCAGTGGGTGATAGACCCGCAGATCAAGAGCAAGGTCGGTAATGGAGACTTGGAAACACAAATGCCCGTAATAATAAGGCTCAAAGATAATGTAACTATAGATATAGCTGAGGAACTAGACAGACTAAGCTACCTACAGGTTGAAAGAAACAAGGATGGTTCACCATACATTCTAAACTTTGGGAACATACACATGGTGGTAGCTAAAATAACGGGTTACAAAAACTTAGAAGCATTCGTAAACCAGTATAAAGATAAAATACTCTTTGTCGAAGGGAACTATCCAGCTCCAGTTCCAGAATCGATAGTATCAAAATCAAGCTTGATCGTGGCGAAGGCAGATGACACCATCAAGTGGTATCTGGATTTCATAGATGCACCCCAAGTATGGCAGAAACAGGTATATGGAGTAAACATCACTGGGTTAGGAGTTAACATAGCAATGTTGGACTCCGGAATAGACGACTGGTATTTTGAAACCCCTGAGGGGAACTACTCCAAACCCGGAGGCGACATTTGGTATCAAATAGACGCACTAGCCGGATGGAACAACAGAGTGGAATATTACACTCCAGGATGGAGCGGAGTCGACCCAGTCCCAGACACACATCCCTTGGATAAACCCCATGGAACGGGCACCGCTGCGGTAGCAGCTGGTGGAAAAGGTTATGGTGTTGCTCCACAAGCAAACCTCATAGACATCAGAGTCTTCGCTACGTGGTCTATGTGGGATAGTGCTAGACTCTCAAGTGCGATTCATTGGTGCGTAGACCACGGTGTTGACGTGATTAGTATGAGCTTGGGTGACAATATTAACTCACATCCAACCGTGTGGGACGCGATAGAATATGCTTACTTCAGTGGAGTGCCCGTTTGTGTAGCAGCAGGAAATGGTAATAATGCATTGTACTCTATATGGGATCCTGGAGTTGCAAAGTACGCGATAACCGTAATGGGATGTTTTCAAAACGGTAACCCCTCAACGGCAACAAGTTTTGGTCCCACAAGTGATAAACGACCGAAGCCCGAGATAATCGCCCCCTCAGCAGATGAGGTGGCGGGTACAACCAGCTTTGCCACACCTTGTGCATCAGGGACTGCTGCTCTGTTGGTTCAGTACCTTATGTCAACTGGGCAGCAGCGGCGGTATAGAGGAGTACTAGTTAGGGCGGCTATTATTCGTGCAGCCGCATTACACGATATCGGAGATATCGGGTGGGAACACAATCACGGGCACGGCTACCTAAACGCACTTGATGCTTATAAGTATGTTTCCGGAGAGTACTCTTATGACCTGCACGCATACGCGACTAAATGGCGTAAGGGAATCGTAACACCTGATTACTGGTATCTAGTATGGGTTTGGTGGCCCTGGCCGTGGGGGTCTTGGATTCCGCGCTACGGTTGGTACGTGTATACCGCGGTGGAGAGTGATGGTCAAATGGAACCCTATAAGATAACTCTTGTCGACTCCGCACCAAGCGGTGCAGATGTGGTTTCAGGAAACCCATATAGAGAGTGGACTAGTGTAGATAGACACAAGTACTTTAATTCTTACACGGTCGAAGCATGGATTACACACGTTACCTTCCTTCAACCCTACGCCGTAGCATCATATACGTAGCGTAATACTAGAACGATTGACAGTATCAGTGCTGACCCCCCTCAGATCAATCGGATAAAAACTAGCATATCGCCAGGACGCCACCAAAAGACGTATTAAAGGAGCATACAAGGTGAGTATTAGCGCAATAGTTGATGGAGAGTTTGAATTATGGTTAGGCTGGGTTCAGACAAGGTGAGGGTTGGAATTGTCCTGGTTCTCCTTTCAACAGGCTTCTTGATGGTCTCCCTCGGCTCCTACCTTGCGCTCACGTACACGCAGGGAGCGGAGGTGATGCTAGCCCCCCACCCACCCTACTGCACGGAGAAAACGGTTACAGGCACGCTCACACCCGAAAATCCCAGCTTCACCCTGAACACGACCTACTTCGCATTCGGTTTTGAGGGGAACCCGATTTCGGGGATCACCCCTACACTCACAGGACGGTTTGAGGCCAACGATACGGTAGACTTCTACATCAATGATAGTAATAAACCGCACGAAAACCCTATCTTCAGAGTTAACGGCACGAAAAGCTCCAACTTCACGGTAACGTTTTCCACTTGGGCTGGTGTTTACTCCGGTGTATGGAGCCTAAATCTCCAAAACAACTCTGAAACCCCTGTGAACTTCACCCTCAGTTACTACAAGGAAATTGTCGGTGATATCAATCTAATGACTGGTCAGGAGGGGATCACTTCTGCGATATATTTCAGAGTGTTCAAGGACAGCTTCAGTGTGCACGCTTTCCACGAGTCCTCCTGGCTTTACGCTGGTGTTGGAGGCGGATTCCTCCTCGTGAGTTCCAGCCGCGGAGGATTGTGGAACCACCAAATCCTACGTAACGCCTACATTCTCATGCTCCTCGGAGGAGTAATCATAGCCGTTGGGGCGGGCATCGAGGTTCTACGCCGCCGCGAGGGTTGAAGAAAGGGTTAAAAGAGCGCCTCTAAAAGAGAAGTAGAACTGAGTGAGATAGGAAGATCCCTGGACTGGTAATGGTGGTGATTATCTCTGTCATCCTTGGTGTGTCGCCCAGTGGGCCGCCGGATCAGGTTGATTCGATTTACACACCCTACTGGGTGTTCCACGACCAGTGGGATGGCGTCGTACCTTACCAGGCTAACGCATACCCTCTTTTTGAAGCCGCCCGCTACAACGGTATCCACTGGTGGCACTGCATATGGATGTTCTGCTGATGGGATTACATGGTGGTTACTGCCAACTGGAACGTCGGATGGCTGGTAGTGTCCGATTGCGGAGGACATCTCGTCTGGCTATCCAACACCGCCGTCACTTCCGCGCTGAACGCTATTAGATACTTACCTCTAAAGGGAAGAATTCCCATGATGTGCGAGTGTACCCTACACTCGCTGACAACACAGCCACCAGCCTTCCCGCCAGAGGCGGCTCCCCCCTGCTGGGTAGCAGTAATAACTGCAAGATCGTGCGGTCCTCCATTAGACAGTTTCCGGCGAAACCGTATAACTTGGTTGGAGATGTCTATGCATTAGAATGACGAATGGGGAAAAATTTGAAAATACGTGTCTCCTACTATACGCAATCTTTTGGAAGTATTAGGCTTGTGTCTGAGTGGAAATGGGAACGCGATTACCGGCCGTAACGGTGGTGAAAGTACGCGTGTTCGCGGGACGCTTGGGGTGAGATTGATTGTGGCACTTCTTCTGATGAACTCCCTTGGGTACTTCGCCGTCGGGCTCTACTACTTGGCTGTTCTGCTCTACCCCTTCTCCTACCTCTTCTCCGGGGTCTCCCTCGATGTTAGCTTTGCTTACATGTGAATTGGTAGTGGTAATTGATATGGGGCGTATAGGGCGTTTCTCTCTATGACCACTGATAGGAATCTTGTCTTTCAGACCTAGCTTCTGGTTTCCCAGGTCTCGTTCTACGCGGCTCTGGGTGCCCTAGTGGTCTTTGTGGCTCGGGGTCTGCTCCGGATGAGGGACTAGGCGCGTAAGAAATAGTAAAAATTTTTTAACGTAGCACCTCCTTTGATTTTTTCATGTTGGGTGACGCGATGTAATTTGCTATGTTCAACTCTACGCGATAGTTTCTCCTCTCAAAAAACTCAAGAAC
>JAHQXB010000146.1 GCA_029856435.1 Candidatus Jordarchaeia archaeon | reverse complement strand
GAAAATAGTGGGGTCTAGGCAGCCCCCCTAATACCAAAAAATTACCTGAAACACCATTCCCCGGAATCGTAAAAGAGCAGGTGGAAACAATTCAAATTCTGGCAAAGCATCAGCACCATAATCAAAAAATCCCACTCTTTGGGGGTGAAAAATAGGAGAATATTCTTGACATACTATAGACTTTCCATTTAATTTTTTCCTTTTCGCTTCCAGAAAGTATGGTTTTTTCCGCCTTTTTTGGGAAAAGAAGCCTTAAATAACCCCGGTCAAGGATAGGTTTAGGAAAAAATTAATGAGAAACTCTATATGTATCGGATATTAAGAGAAAAAAATATTTATTAGGACAATTTAATCTAGTTACTTCACTTAAGTTATTTACCGATTACGAATTCTGAGTGTGCCATCATATGAGGGAAAAATGGAAGAAAAAAAGACTGCGTAGACAGAGACGAAAAAGGAGAAAAAGAAAGTAAAACCAAATTTTTCATGAAGATACTTATTTCAGAAATAACATTTTATGTTGTAAGCAAAACTCGTTAAATGAGTAAAAGCTATTTTTGAGCATGCCATGAAAAATTTGAATGCCTTTTCATCCTTTTTCTAAGACGCGAAGTTTATGAGGGCTTGACATAAAGATTCAAAAAAGAGAATATATAGAGGGTTAATCGCCATAACATTTAGAGGGGTATTCAGCCAACTATTTCTGGCTCTATTGGCGTCTTTGGCAGAACTTCATTGCCCTTCTCTTTTATCCAAACAGGCCTCTCCAGTCGAAAACCGCCAACACCGGGTTTATTCAGAACCACTGCCGCTATTTCGACCATATTTGGCTCCAGTTCCATCTCGCTCCAAGGCTCTAAATCAACAATAATCGGGTAAGACTCGTTGCCCACACCTCCAATCCCATGTGAAAAAGCAAATAGTATGTCGTTTCCGTAACCATGCTTTGTAGCTATTTTTACTAGATTTGTTGCAATTTCACCTCGATTTGCCCCTGCCTGCATCGAATCGATTAGAGTGTAACTTATTTCTATATACGCTTCCGCAAGTTTTTTCTGATCTTTTGTAGGTTGGCCTACGAAGTAGTTATGGGATAAATCACCGTAATACAATTGGTACATCGCGTGTAAATCAACAAGCACGTTATCCCCGGGCTGGATTATTTTTGTAGTTGCAGGTGTGCAACCACCCATAGCATAAGCAGTTCTGTAACCAGATGCTATTTCTTGCCCACCTGTAAGTGTCCATGCCCAATCACTCCCAGCTTTCCTCATAGCATACTCAGCTATACCTGCTACTTCCGTTTCAGTCATACCAACGCAGAGTTCTTCTTTCACTGCCTTCTGACCCACATCTGTAATTTCGGAGGCTCTTTTTAAGAGTTTAATTTCCTCTGGTTCTTTAATGCTTGTGATATAGTCTATTATTGGTGTTGCGTTTTTAAATTCGGCTCCTGGTAACATGCTTTTCAGTTTGTCATACTCAGCCGCTAGTATGTGTCCAGATGCCAAAATCATTTCCTGCCCATACTCAACACCTATTCTGCCCTTCTCATAACCAAGTTTCTTAATTGACTCAACAATTTGGGGCTCAAGGTACATACCCTCAGCAGGCCCCCAAATTTTGATGTTTTTAATCCAACTATCGTCTTTCACTCGTTCTGCATCAAGTAGTAGAGTAAATATTTCTGGTTCCCCATCTATAGGAATAATTATCGCACTTCTCCACGGGATGAACGCACCACTGAAATATCCAAGACTTCGGAGGCGAGTTCCAATTATGACGTCAATTTTTTCTTCTTCCATTTTTGCTCTAACCTTTTTCAATCTTCCCTCAAAATTTATACTAACTGGTGCACTCAATTTTTTCACCTCAGAAACATAATGTATGAATAGAGGTTGATAAAAATAATGCCTAAAAAAATGCTTTGTTGCATAATTTTACTTTTTTTAAATCTATTCCTTAAATTGTTGAAAATTTTCAAATTAACAATGTAAAATTATAAAAAGCATCAAATGTATAAAGAAATTAAAAAATAAAAATTGTACAACACAGCACTAAAAAATATAATGTTTAAAGGGCTATGAATTACCTTTTATTTTAAAATATATATTCTACAGGGTAAATGAGAAGAAGAGCATCGTCATTTTGCTAATAGCTTCCCTTCTGGTTCGGTGAAAGATTTGTTTCCTAAAAAAGGCACTGGATATCCCTATCTCCTCCAATTTTTAATATTTAAACTATGTAT
This sequence comes from Candidatus Jordarchaeia archaeon, assembly GCA_029856435.1. Lineage (GTDB taxonomy): Archaea > Asgardarchaeota > Jordiarchaeia > Jordiarchaeales > Jordiarchaeaceae > Jordiarchaeum. The sequence continues at coordinate 2,866 of JAHQXB010000146.1, read as the reverse complement.
GCATGCCTAATTTTTATTATCTTCGGAGGAAAAGCAACCGTTACGTTTATTGGCGGCCTTCTAGTTCTCTGTAACATCTTTCTGCGGATTTTCGATCCCGCAGAAGTTCATAACAGATACCTAAGTATTGCCAAGCTTTTTCATAGTAGGGATCTATTTCTATTGCCTTTTCATAGTAAGGAATTGCTTTTTCTGGATTCAAATGTTTAACGTAATAGTTGCCCAGATTAACCCACGCACACTTGTTTTCTGGATCACTTTTTAGTGAGTTTTGGTAGCATTCCAAGGCCTTTTCCTCCTTAGTTAGCTTATCATAAATTACACCTAGATTATACCAAGCAATTCCATTTTTGGGATTTGAATTTATGGCATTTTGATAACATACTATAGAGTCATCAAGTTTATCTAGGACTTCGTATATTATTCCAAGAGTAATCCAGGCGTGGCAGTCTCTCGGATCAAGCTCTACACATCTATTTAAACATTCGAGAGCCTTTTTGTATTCGCCTATTTTATGGTATATTTCTCCCATTTCACGTAGTGCTAATGGATCTTCAGGTTGAAGTTTTAATGCTTCATCAAAACATTTGAGAGCTTCACTTGTTTTACCTAGAAACTTGTACAGGTTCCCCAAATTGCATAAGGCATTAACTAGATTTATTGCTGCTTTCTCCTCATCAGACTTAATCTTGCAACCTGACCTCAAATCAATATAATGTTTGGAAGCTTCATTAATAAACTTTTGATAATATTCAATTGCTTCGGTGTAGTTCCCCATTATGCTATTCTTCATTGCATACTTAAATAACTTCATTACCATAGACACACAACCAATATGGTAAAAATCTATTCCAACAGAATATTGTGAGTGTTTGGTTAAGTTCTAATTTTATATGTTGCAATTTATATTCGCATCTCCATTGTTTCCAAAAAGGTATTTAAACCAAACAATTTTAAAACCAAATATAAATTAAACAAAACAAAATTGCCCAAAAATAGATTCAAAAAAGTAAGTTCAATAGGAATCTGCAACTACTTATTGCTAAAGGCCCTCTCCTCGTGTATCAGCTCTAAGCTTAATTCTACAGTTAACAGTCCGCCTACCCAATAATTGCTCTATTCTTCTTTTCTGTGCCAATTTAACATTCAGAAGTTTGAATACAATTAGTATAAAACTTAATTAATTAATAGATTTTATTAAGTACTTTTAGAGATTATTTGGTAGAATCGGAGAGGATGAGTTAAGAATGGCTCCGGAAAAAAGAAAAAATAACGATTATCAGAGAATCCCTACAAATATACCCTCTCTTGACAATATGCTTGGCGGGGGGATACCTTTTGGCGTAATAACTCATATTTTTGGAGCCTCTGCAACTGGAAAAACCACCCTTGCACTTCAGTGCACATTAAATACTTTAAGAAAAGGTATGAAAACAATTTATATAGATACTGAAAAGGGTGTCCATCCTAGTAGGGTATTGCAAATGGCTGATTCTAAGGATCTTTTACAAGCCCTATTAATTATAAGGCCCCAATCTTTTGCGGAACAATCCACTTTGATTGATAAGATAGAATCATTTATAGTTAGAGGGGTGAAGCTGATAGTCCTTGACACTGTAACAAGACTTTACAGAGTTGAGTTGGGGACTCTTCCAAAAAACGTTGCCCTAAATCGTGAGCTTAACAGACAAATGGCAGTACTACTAAATTTAGCAAGCAATCATAATGTAGCAGCCATTATAACAAATCAAGTTTCAGCAGTTACCCAAGAAAATGGTTACCAAAACAAACCCGCGGGTGGAACTATATTATCATATTGGTCTTCGTTAGATTTAAAAATGGAACACTTCGAGATGGGGGTAAGGCGCATAACTATACTTAAAAATTTTGAAGACCGTACAGAAAAAAGGATTAATGTTTTATTAACAAAAAAAGGACTGCATTGACAGTTGGCTGGTACGGCTGTATAACAAAATTATTAAGTGTGACATTAATAGACTTATTATCTATTGGAGGTATAACAAGAGTATGGACATTTTACCCGCTATCATCCTTGCCCTCTGGTTTATTCTACCAGCATATGCATCAAACGGACTTGCTGTGATTTTTGGAAGAGGCAGCAGGCTGAATAAGCCTTTGGATTTTGGACATAACTTTATAGACGGAAGGCGTATTTTTGGAGATGGAAAAACATTCCGTGGCCTTGTTGGAGGAACTGCATTTGGAACATTAATAGGCGCTATACAATTATTATCCGGAGAAAAAATAGCTCTACCATGGTTAGGCTCAAATGCGCCAATTGGATTATGGATTTATCTTGCCTCATACTTGGGTGCTTCTCATGACCTTTTGTACTTTTTAATTTATCAATGGTTAACCTTTTCTCCATTATTCTTTATTCTATTGGATTTACCAATAAATTCCAAGTCAATATTAGCTCCTACAATGTTTCACGGATTTCTTTTATCTTTTGGCGCCTTATTAGGCGACTTGGTAGGCTCATTCATGAAAAGAAGACTTGGTCTTGAAAGAGGACAACCCGCACCATTTCTGGATCAGCTAGACTTTATAGTTGGTGCATTGGCACTCTCGTTCATCGAATTCATCCCCCAAATAGAAATCATTATCGCGTTACTAGTTTTCACACCAATAATACATCTTACCGCAAATATAATAGGCTTTAAATTAAAACTCAAAAAGGAACCTTGGTAATCCCCTGTATTTAAAATTATTCTTCCTCAAACTATCTAGCCCAAGGATATAACCAAGTAGCCTTCGATATCATCATCCAATGCAACAATATTACCGAAATTGCTATCATTACTATCCCTAGCCATAGTAATTTTGTAGCATAGCTAGCGTTGTA
>JAHQXB010000013.1 GCA_029856435.1 Candidatus Jordarchaeia archaeon | reverse complement strand
GTCTTCCTCCCCCGGTTTCATGGGGGCTTTCGCCCGGGGAACGGTTGAAGCAGGCGCCTCTCTCCTGCCTTCGGTGGGAGGATGCACCCAATTGCAGCCCTACCCCCCTTTGGACCTTTTCAAACTTCCCGCATTCCGGGCTTTGGCCGGAATCGGCTGCACGACACATGTGTATGGCTGCTTTTAAATAGTAGATTTAATGGGTTTTCTTTAACGAAGTTAACAAACTTTCTAAATAGCGGTTTTAACACCCCAAAACACCATAAGTTCCAGCAATGGGATCCCTGAAGAGTTCTAGATGTGGCGGATAGAATGTGAAGGCAACAAAAACCGCAAATAGGACGATAATCGCGAAGTGCCATCTTGGCTACGGGCAAAAACCCGCCGGACCAGCCATACACACAAAATGTAGCAAAGATCCTGAAAGGGAAATAGATAGGATTCCCAATAATATTTTGTTACCTTTCCGCATCTTAAATGCACCTGTCTTCTAAAGGGCCCTCTTTTTTCTGGAACTTGCTCTCATATTTTTGGTCGAGAGGTGAGCGGAAGTCAGCTTTATTTTAAATGGCGGTCTCTAGCTTTCCTCTGATAAACTCTGATACAAACTTGGCAAAAGTTTTTTCTAGGTTGTTCCTAATTCTAATTTGATGTCGTAAGATTTATTTCATTAACTCTTTTATGTTCTTTCCAAAAATGGGAGGAACACCGGAATGTGTCAATGGTGTATCCAGCATGGCGAAGGTAAGAAATGGTATCTTAATATTAAAAATTATGCCCGGAAAATGTATAAACCTAGGCCTACCACTCCTGAGGCGGAGGCAGATCTTGCCAGATTGATGGCGGAAACTGTGAGAAACGCAATTATGAAGAGAGGCAGTCCCGAGTGGTCTCAGTACAAGTCTCAGATTGAAAAATTGTCACACTCTGTTCATTTCGGCCAAGTTGTTCCCCTTGAGGATATGAAGTTGATTATGGATATTGCTTGGCCCCTGGCCATTATGACCTGCGCCTGCAGAAGATCAGTTAGAGGCTTAGAGAATGAGAAAAACTATCTATGCATGGGGTTGGGTGTAGGAATGTACCGGTGGGAGAAGTTCCCAGACACATATTTTGGCGGTGTAGAATTCATAGATCAAAATGATGCGAAGAAGTGGCTTGAAGAACTGGACAAAAGGGGCTTAGTACATACTATATGGGTTTTTGGAACCCCCTACATTGGCGGGGTGTGCAACTGCGAGTACCCAGTTTGCCTGGGAATTCGCAACACTCTAGACTTCGATTTGAAATTCCTATTCAAGAGCGAGTACGTTGCAGTTTTTGATCCGGAGAAGTGTAAGGGCTGTAAGACTTGCCTATCGCGTTGCCAGTTTCGAGCTATAAACTGGGAGGTTTCAGAGGAGAGGCCCTATATTAACATGTATAACTGCTTTGGCTGTGGACTATGCGTCACAGCTTGCAAGAATGGTGCGATACACCTAGAGGAAAGGTCGAAGTTTCCCGCTCTAAGAAATAATTGGTGAAGGAGGCTTGGGTTTGAAAGTCTCTGTTGATATGAGTAAGTGTGTGGGAGCTATGAGGTGCGCTAAGTGCTTGAATATTTGTCCCGCAACTGTTTTCGCCATGTATCCTAAAGAGGTTAAAATGTTTGAACCAAGCAAGGAGTGGGAAATCATTCCGGACCTTGAACCACTCTGCATTGGCTGCATGAAGTGTGTTGACATCTGCCCCGGCAAGGCAATTAAGGTCTTGGAGAGTGAGGTGGAAGCAAAATGAGTTACGATTACTACATTGCAGATGAGACGTTGAAAAAACTAGACGAAGAGTTCTCCCTAGAAAAAACTATTAGGGAATTTGCCACAAAAATAAAGGAGGGAGGAGAAGACCCATTAAAGCTGGGAGTACAGTTTTTCGGAAAATATGGAGAGAAGGCAATGAGGAGAGCCATAGAAATGGGGGACAAATACCTGGATCGTCAGGGAGAAATAATAAAACAGGTGGCGCAAAAAACAGGGCACATATTTCCCCACGTCCCTCAACGCTACTTGGAAATAATGATTATGGGCACCAGACCCACAGCCAAATTCTACGTCTACGGAAACAACACTCAAACAATAGATTTCGCACTCCCAAAGTGTCCCGGGTACGAATTACTTAAGCAGAGTCTGGATCAGAAAGTGGCAGACGAATTACCCTGCAGGCACGCCTGCTTCTCAGCACTCAACACGCTCTACAAAGAGCTCAAACTACCCGTAGAAGTAGAAATGATCGAGAAGATGCCCGAAAAACCATGCCACTTCATATGTTCAAAGAAACGATAAAAAGAGTCTAGGAGCATGGGCCGCGGACATTTAACTAAGGTTGACCTTAAAGCTAGCTATACAGAAGGTGAAAGCTACTAAAGAGAGTTTATTAAAGTGAGTAAGGAATATTGATAGAAAATTGATTGTGGTGGGTTTTATGGATGTACTAAAAGCCATTGAGGAGAGAAGAAGTATAAGGGAGTATACGGGAAAAGTTCCCAGCGAAGAGACCATACGCTCAATAATTGAGGCAGGTAGACTCGCTCCCTCGGCGGGAAATAGGCAACCTTGCAGGTTTGTAGTTGTTTGGGATAGAGATAAAATTCTAAAAATTGCCAAAGCTTCAATGAAATTCCTCAACAAAGCGGGAGTAGTAATAGTAGCTACTGCAAACCCCAAACTTGATCCCAAATGGTACCCCGTGGATACAGGAATAGCTGTGGAACACATGGTTCTCGCAGCCCAATCTCTGGGACTTGGAACATGTTGGGTAGGTGCCTTCGACGAGGAGGAAATTAAAAAAATACTAGAGATACCCAAAGAGGTAACAGTAGTGGCCATACTGGGAATCGGGTACCCCAAACAGGTACCAAGCTCGACATCAAGAAAAAAGCTAAGTGAACTTTTCTTTAAGGATCGCTGGAACAATCCCTACTCCTAGAAAGAACGTATAGAATATCTTTTTTTCATAATTTTTACTTTGTAGTGTATGTGTTGGACTTGCACACCTTTTTTCTGAGGAGAGGAATGGTTCCTATTTTTGATTTTATTTTTATGATTGGAGGTGGGCCCAAATGGATTCTCCTTGGGTATCTTGAGCTTTATTTATCAAGTTCCTACTCCATTCTGACCCAGCGCTAACCTTGCGTAACTTGGTTTTCCTCCCTTGGTTTCATGGGGAGGTTTTCACCCGGGGAACGGTTGAAGCGGGCACATCTCCTTTGCTTTCGGTGGGAGAATGCTCCTAGTTGTGGTCCTGCCCTCTTTTGGGCTTTTTCGAACTTCCCGCATTCTGGGCTTTGGCTGGAGTCGGCTGCACGGCACATGTGTTTGGTTGTTTTTTGAGGAATGATGGGTTTAATGGTTTTTCTTTAATGTTAACTTTTGGAAGTTTCTCAGGTTAACAAGCTTTATTCTAAATAGAAGCAGTTTTAACACCCCATAAAGGAGAAAGGGAATAAAATAGGGGTTTGTGGTTTACATTTCTTTTCTGGTTCTTTGTATCATTTGCTCAACTTTTTCTTTGGTTATGCTTAATTCAGAGAACATTTTGATTATTTCTTGTTCAACTTTTAGGTTTGATGAAACATTTGAGGCCAACGCCCTGTTAATAGTCATCTTGCCTAAATATAGGAGGAAGGGATTCTTGCTGGCCAGCTTCTTGGCGAAATCCATAACTACATCCATCAGTTTATTGTTAGGTACTACGTCTAGAACAAATCCTATTTCTTTAGCGTACTTGGCATCGAATCTCTCACCGAGCAGAATTGTTTTCTTTGCTACTTGTGGCCCTAATATTCTTGGCATAAAGGTCATACCAGAAGCTACTGGAAGTAAGCCCACATCAATTTCTATGGGTCCCATAATTGTGTCTTCGGTGCAGAATCGGAAGTCGCAGGAAGCAGCAAACTCATACCCACCTCCCAGAGCATACTTGTGTACTGCAGCTATCACTGGGGGCCTCAAAGTTTTCAGAAGGAAATTAATTTTCTGAACCTTATGTATAGTTTCGTAAACTGCTTGGGGTCCGAAATCCAAACTTTTTGAAAACTGTTTTACATCTGCTCCGGCGCAGAAGGCTCTACCAGCCCCTCTGAGAATGACGACGCGTACATCCCAATCATTATCGATCTCAATTAGAGTGTCGTAGAAGAGGTCTGCCAGATCCCTATTTATGGCGTTTAAGGATTCTGGTCTATTTAGAGTTATGGTCGCGATTCCATCCTTCTTTTCCCAAAAAACTACTTTATCCATAAGCACTCAATCCATTTAACCTGTTTACCTTTTTGGCACATTTAAGCCCTTACTACATTTTTTTCATAAAGGTGAGGCAGCGCATTAAATTTGGTTTTCCAAGTTTCAGCATGCACCAAACTATTGCTCTTAAACTTTTCATCGCGTCTCCTTTTTAAGGGTATTTCTGTATCTCTGCCCCTGTTCCGGTGCGTTATTTTGCAATGGTTAAAATTGTTGTATGTAGGTTGCTATGAAAAACTTGAGGTTTTCATCCTTTGTCCAAAACGCGTAAGCGTATGGGGGTTTACCATGAAAAAACTTTAGTTTACCATGAAAAAACTTTAGGTTTTCATCCTTTGTCTAAAGCGCTTTGGTGTATGGGTGTTTGGCTGTCGTGTTTGATTAACGATATTGGGGCTCTAAAACCCGAAGGAAGGCTTTGGCGAATGTCTTCCACCATGGAAAAGAGAAAATAGGGTAGCCCTCCTTTCAGGAAAAGGAATCATATAAAACCAGATCAGCTCCCAAGGAGCCTAAAAATATACAAATTATTTTTGACTTTTCCACATTTAATTTGGGAATATGGAAAAAAGTATTAAAAATGGCAGATTTTTGAATAATAGCCAAAATTTCTACTTTATTTTAGAAAAAGAGTTAAAAATTGAACGATAACTAAAAATATAGATATGCGGATTTGAAATAAGTCTTCAATAAATATTTATTAGGGTCGGTTAAAACTTAATTTAAAGGGAGATTGCGATGGAGAACAGTAAATCTCTGGAGGAAAATTTTCAGAAGCCCCTCAAGGACTTCGGCCCAGCCCCATTCTGGTTTTTAAACAATGATCTTCCGGAGGAAGAGATAGACTGGTTTCTCCAAGAATTAAGTAACAAACATAAC
>JAHQXB010000138.1 GCA_029856435.1 Candidatus Jordarchaeia archaeon | reverse complement strand
AAAGAGGAAAACAAAGAGAGGGGGAGAAGAACCCCAAACTAAACCCCATTCGCCTCAAAAATCACCCAGATAAAGCAACCCCCCCAAAAATAGCCAAAAAATTCTGCGAATCTATCGCCGGGGGGTTTCCTCCCTCATATGTGTTGAGGATATTTCCACCGTCCAGGGTAAGTATACTCAATTTTCACCTTGTCTCCTATCCTATCTTAATCGGTAATAACATCAATTCTCTAATTCTTTTGAAAAATGAACAAAAAATTTGCTCGGTTGAGTCACTATATACTTTCCATTTAATTTTTTCCTTTTCGCTTCCAGAAAGTATGGTTTTTTCCGCCTTTTTTGGGAAAAGAAGCCTTAAATAACCCCGGTCAAGGATAGGTTTAGGAAAAAATTAATGAGAAATTCTATAGTTATGCAACCTTCCTATTATAATGGTTAGATTTCCACTCAATGACTGACTGTGATTTCCTGAGCCTATGAAACTTCTACACTAGAGCGTAATCATTGGGTTGGTTCAAGATAGTTAGTAGGGTTTCAATTGGTTTAGTATATGTCTCCGGGGGTGGGTTCTATCCGTGGTAATTTCTCTTGTTGGGTTAGGATGACCTTATTTATTCTCTCATAGAAGGATCTCTCGGTGTAAATTAGTTTGAATGTTTTCTGGGACACCTTCACCTCGATGGTGTGTCCCCCTGTAATTTTTTTTCCATTTGTTTCAGCTATTTGGCCGTCTAGGATGACATAGTTGTCATATGGTGTGTCGGACAATACAAATTTTACATTGGTGTTAATGGGTACTATAAGTGGGAAAAATCTGCTGGTGTAAAATTGAGCAACACAGGTAATTGACATTGCCTCTAGTTTGGGATGTATTATTGATCCTCCTGCGGATAAATTGTAGGCAGTCGAACCTAGGGGTGGAGCTATTATTATTCGGTCACCGCGAATAGTGGAGACGAGAATGTTGTCTAGAAACAATTTTCCATCAAGTATCCTTCCATACTCACAGGTAATGACAACATCGTTTACTGCGAATCCCACATATTTTCCTTCCAAGTAAACGTCTAATGCGTGGTGAACTTCCTCCTTATAGTGTCCCTTCAGAATCTTTTCCAGTTCTGGTATCGCGTTGCGGGCATCCACCTCGGTTAGAAAACCAACCGTGCCAGAATTCACTGGAAAAATAGGAATGTTTCGCCCACGCTCCACAACGGTCCTAGCGGTTTTCAGAACTGTACCATCCCCCCCATTAGAAATTATGAAGAAGGTGCCATCCTGCACATCATCCACACCCTTAATGGTATAAGTGGCGAATCCCCTTCCTTTCAAAAATTTTGAAATATCTTCGGTGGATGATAATGCCATCTGGGAACCAATCCTAACCATGAAACCAACCTTGTTTACCATCTCCACCATCATCACCAGTTACTATCTAGTAACTGAGAAGGGTACCCTTATTTAGATTATCCCCCATAAAGATAATCTCTATCCCGAAACAGGCTCATAATTATCTTGAATTTTAATCTCAATTGAATTTGTTTTTGCACCTTAGAATTCTACGCCCTTTTAGGTTTAACGAGAACATGTTAAGATAGAAGCATTCAACCATTCAAAATTAAAAAATCAAATTTGACTTCGAGTTATAGAAAACTCAAAAAAAGGCGACCCCCATATTGGCCTTCCAAATCACCAAAAAATAAAATATGTGTTCGGAAGGAAAAAGGGGGAGTGATGTCGCTTTTTTATGCCAAGTTTTCGGCTACCAGTTCCACAATGTCTAAAACCCTAATTTTGCTGTTCAGAGCCTCCGCAGCGTCTTGGAGATTCTTCACACAGAAGGGACAAGCAGTCACTAGGTACTCTGCGCCGGTCTCCTCTGCCTCTTTTATTCTGTCCTTAGCTATGTCCACTGCCAGCTCTGGAAAGCCGCTCTTAACTCCTCCGCCCGCTCCGCAGCACCAAGAAGCGTCCTTTATCCTTTTCATCTCAACCAGTTGCACTCCAGGCATCATTTTTAGTATCTCTCGGGGAGCGTCATATATTTTCATGTGTCTTCCCAGGTGGCAGGGATCATGATAGGTTACTTTGGCGTCCAGCTTTTTGAGTTTCAGCTTGCCCTCTTTCATAAGATCTCTGATAAGCTCCACCGCGTTAACCACTTTGAAAGGGAGCTCTCCAAAAAGTTCCACATAGTCCTTGGAAATTGTTCTGTAGCACCCTGCACAGTGAATCACCACTTTTTTAGCTCCAGCAGCTTTGAGGGCCTCCAAGTTGTGTTTTGCAAGCTCCTCAGCCATGTCCCAAACACCGGTTCTGAAAAACACTGAACCGCAGCACCACTCCTCGGGATATATTATTGCAAAGTCTGTTTTTGAAGCCTCCAGAATTTTAAGAAACGCTTGAGCCAAATCTGGCTGTCGATAGGGCTCTGTACAACCCACAAACCACACCAAGTCTGCCTTCTGGGGAATCTTTTTACCCTTGGGAATCCATTTTACGCGGTCAGCGTGCTTCTCCATGTAGGGATTGTGCTCCTTTCTGGTTGACTCCAGTATCTCTTTGTGCCTGGGCATGGGACCCAATCCTTCCTCAACTAGGTCCGCCCTCATAGCCTCGAAAAGCTTCACGTGGTCAATAAACCTACTTATGGGTAGTACTATCTCCTCACACATGCTCTGGTGGCAGGCAGAGTGGCAGTTACCACATGTGGTGCACTGATATAGCACTTCTGCCAGTTCCTTGCTAGGCTCAAGCTCACCCTCCAAAAGACCCTTAGCAATACGTATTTTGCCCCGGGCATAGAAGGGGTCGAACTGGGGGGAGTGCTCCAGAACCGGGCAGACCCCGTATCTGCCCACAGCCCACCTATAAGCTATCCTACAGTCACCTATACCGGAACAAGCATAAACCATATCCGAAAGCTTTCTGGTATTATTCATTTTAGCCATTATTCATCTTCCTCCTAGAGATAGAATTTTCCGGGACTCAGAATCCTGTTGGGATCCAAAGCCTTTTTGACATCCCTCAGAAACGCGTAATAGGTTCCATTAAAGGCCTCAGTGTCTATTAGTCCCTTGCTAAACATCTCCCCAACCATATAGGGCATGGCTCCCTCTCTGAGCAGCATCTCAATCTGACTCTTCCAGAGCTCCAGATTCTTCTTGCGGTATTCTGGCTTATCCCAACCCAGAAGCCCAGAGTCGACTTCCACTGTTGTATGTCCACAAAGGATTGCTGTCGATATTCCAGTCTGCATCCCACCATTCGCATCAAGTTCTGCTCTGTGCGCTGCTTCCCACTCATCAAGTTTCTTGCTAATATAGGGGACGCGGTGTATGGCCTGGTGATGCTCTGTTGTTAGGGGTATGGAGCCCGGACCCATTCCGCCCCAGAGGCTGTGCCAGTTCAACCAGTGCCCCTGTTCCTCATAGTGCCACTTGGCGATGTTGCCATCCTTTAATTCAGGCCCCAACTCTGTGCAACCATTCTCCTTACATATTTGGTCCACAATTTTCATGTTGGCTTCCAGCTGTTCCTCTGTTTCGGCCTCCATGGTGTACCAGAACACTGCTTTCTGCAGTCCCACCCAAGGCTTTATTGGCGGCACGTCCAACAATAGTTGCAGTCCTAGAACCATTATTAAGGGCCACCACTGTGAATCGTAGATGCCCAAGTCTCCTCTCCTCCTCCAGGCTAGCCAGATTTTGGCCGCGTTCTCAGCTGAGGGCTCCTCTATGGTGAAGGTCTTAGCCGCATGGTAGGGGGGTTTTGGAAAAATTTCTAGGGTGGCTTTGGTCTTGATTCCTAGAAGCCCATTGTCGCCTAGAAATAGCCCGGTTAGATCTGGGCCGAATCCGAAGCGGCAAAATGGTTCCTTGGTGTAGACGCTGGCGTTGGCGCCGGTGTTTATTATGTGGCCGGTTGGTAACACTACTTCTAAGGCTACAACATGTTCGGTGCAAGTGCCATATTTTGCTCCTCCGCCGCCTCCTACACTGTGGTGTGAGAGTCCGCCTCCGACCACTGCAGACATTCCGCTTCCTGGACCGAGGTTTCCAGTGTAGTAGCCTAGTTCGTTGAGTTTGTTGTTGAGCTCTGCCCAAGTTATTCCGGCTTCAACGGTGACGGTTAGCGTGTTCAAGTCTATGTTTAGTACTTTGTGCATTCTGGTTGTGTCTAGAAGTATTCCTCCCTTCTCTATGGGCTTTGAGCCACCGGTTAAGCAGCAGCCTCCTCCACGTGGAACTACTGGTATTTTGTACTGGTTGGCGATGCGCATTACCGCGGCGACTTCTTCTGTTGATCCTGGCTTCACCACATATTCTGGTGGGTTAGCTGGGAGGGCGCTGTCTATTCCTCTGGCGTAGGCATAGGTTATGAAGTCCTTGTCTGAAACATATTCTGAGCCTACTGCGTCTTCTAAAGCTTTTAAAACACTAACCATAATACCATCTCACTATTCAAGGTATTAAATAAAGTATTTTAGTCGTTGGTACTTATATGCATTACCAAAAATTTTGGTGTGTAGAAAAGTTCGGAAAAGTTTAATATTAAACCTTTATGACTTCTGTTGTTAAAAGTTTCAGGGAAGCTGGTGATTTTTCTTGAACCGTGAAGAATTCGAGTATTTTGAAAGACTTTTTCACCCCGAGTCCATAGCATTTATTGGCATTAATGAGGGCTCCTTGTTCTATCTTCAGGGTCCCCTAGTTACCGGATTTAGGGGAAAAATATATGTGGTCAACCCCAATCGGGAAAGCATTTTGAACTTCAAATGTTATAAGAGCATCCTTGACATTCCCGACGACATTGATTTCGTCACGGTAACTGTTCCCGCAAAGTATACTCCTGATGTTATGCGGGAATGCGTTGAGAAGGGTGTCAAAACTGTTCATTTCTTCACCTCGGGGTTCAGTGAGACGGGGACAGAGGAAGGAAAAAAGCTGGAACAGGAGCTTCTAAAAATCGCAAGGAAGGGGGGGACGCGAATAATTGGCCCAAACTGTATGGGTATTTATTGTCCGGAGAGTGGTTTATCTTTCCTACCTGGCTTTCCTAGGCGTCCCGGACCAGTAGCTTTTATAGCTCAGAGCGGCGCACTTACGGAGCAGGTGGTTTACACTGGTAGGTTGAGAGGCGTTGGCTTCAGCAAGGTAGTTAGCTACGGGAACGCCATAGATTTGGACAACCCGGACTTTTTAGAGTATTTAGCTGAAGACCCCAAAACAAAAATTATCTCCACCTATATTGAGGGAACAAGGAGTGGAAGGAGACTATTCGAAACATTAAAAGAAGCAGTTAAGAAAAAGCCAGTAATAGTTTGGAAGGGGGGACAAACAGAGAGGGGAGCGGTGGCGGTTTCTTCCCATACAGGCTCCTTGGCGGGTTCTGGGAACATTTGGAGGGCGGCTTTGAAACAGATTGGAGCCATAGACATTCGAGACCTAGAGGATCTTATAGACACTTATGTGGTTTTCCTGAAAAATCCCTCACCTAGGGGTAGAAGGGGTCTTATAGTTTCCTTCAGCGGTGGGGAGAGTGTCACGGAAACGGACAAAGCTGTGGAAATGGGTTTGGAGATTCCCCTACTTTCAAAAGAGACTCGGGAGAAAATTGAGAGAATGGTTCCCGCGGCGGGGATAAGTACCAGAAACCCTCTGGATATTCCGTCAGCCTTTTTCCGATTTGCAAACATTGCCGAAGTGGTCAAGGTGGCAGCCAGCGAAGATAACATTGACTATGTTATTTTTGAGATGCTGGACCGCTTCAGAAGCGTTGCCAAACGTTCCAGGGGCTATCAGTGGTACATTGATCTCCGCAAATCCATAAAGGAGGCGGCAGACTACATAAAAAACGGGTTGGGGAAACCCTTCGTTATGGCAATTCTGCCCGCATTTAGTGAACATGAAGCCATATTCCTCAGAAAATTCTACTCTGCCCGAGGCATATCCGTGGTGCCTACCATGACTCGCGCCTCTAAAGCCATAAAAAGAATGATTGAGTACAGAGAATTCCTAGAAAGGCATAGGGAAGATTCACAGGTTGGGAACTTATTCTTTTAGGATTTTTACTCTTCTTCCCTCCACCTTTAGTTTTCCTTCAGTGAATAGTTTAACTGCTTCTACGTAGATTTTGTGTTCCTTTTCCAAGATTCTGTTAGATAGGGTTTCCACAGTGTCATCGTCAAAAACGGGCACAACATCTTGGAGTATTATGGGTCCATGATCCATTTCTGCGTCCACAAAGTGCACCGTGGCTCCGGTGTATTTAACTCCGTATTCTAGAGCCTGTTTTTGGGCGTTTACGCCGGGGAATGAGGGGAGCAGGGCGGGGTGAATGTTCATGATTCTGTTTTTGTATTTGTTGACAAAGTAGGGGCTGAGCATGAGCATGTAGCCTGCGAGGAGCACCAGGTCAACATTTCTCTTTTCGAGCTCCGCAATTATTTTCTTATCGTATTCGATTCTCTTCTCCTCACGGTGCTCCCTATCCTTCCAGAAATCCTGGGGGTCAATGAAGATGGCTTCAATCCCATGTTCCTTAGCCCTTTGCAAGGCTGGAGCGTCCTTTCGGCTGCTTATAACTACACTGATTTTAGCCTTAATATACCCCGACTCCACAGCATCTATAATAGCTTGAAGATTGGAACCCCTACCGGAAACAAGCACTCCAATATTCATTTAAAACCCCACATACTTCCTAAAACACGAATATTAATAAAAGTAATCATCAACGATGCCAAATAAAAACTTGTTTAAAAACCTTTTTTTGAAACCACGGCACTGTTAACCTGGTGTCACTTATTGTGGGCAGGTTCGTGGTGTGTAGAAAATGTCCTGGTTTAAGCCTAAATTCGGCGTTTAAGGAAGAAGAAAATACTCATTTAAGGCGTAGGAAGGTGGGGAAAAGTTACAAAACAGCACTACCTCTCAACAGGAGACGCTGAGGAAACGGTGCCGGAACCACAATCAAAAAGGTGGAGAAAAATTCCGTTAAATTAAGAAAAGGGAGGAAAAATAAAAAATGTTTTTTAGAAACGCTTTTTGATCTCCCTATTTTGCCTTTTTAGCTTTTGGTTTTGGTTCAGCTGGTTTCGGTGCTGGCGCTGGTCTCATGCCCATTATAGCTAATACACCACCAATTATGGCGAGTAAGCCGCCTATAATTGAAATGATTGGCGCAATGGTTGCGAAGTTAAGGTTCAAAAGCTCGATGACTCCCAAGATAATCACTAGGAGAATTATTGTCTTTATTTTTGCTAGGAGCTTCCTTGCTGCTAATGCTAAAGTGAGTATGAGTATTATGATTGAGGCTAGTAGGCTTAAATATCCAAGAATAATAAGAGGCATGTTAGGGGTCAGCGAGGCCAAAAAAGGAGCCATCAATAGTCCCAAAATGAAGGCAATGATTCCGAGGAGACCACCCAAGAGAGAGAGTAAAACGCCATATTTTATGTAGGTGAGACTCATTCGTTATCACCTCTATACTATACTTAATTGGTTGGATTTACTCTAATTGCGTTTGCTTCCAAATTTAAACTTTATCTCTAACACCCCCTAGAGGCACGACAAATGACGAATATGACGAAATCGAGCCCCAAAATTAATGGTTTACCCAAACCAACTTCAATCAAGGAACCAAGTCAAACATAATTGAAGAGCAACTAATTATATACCAAAAGAGAATTCACACCGACGGAAAAATTAGGATAGAAGCTGCCGTTCTGACCCAGCGTTAACCTAGGTAACTTTGGGTCCTCCTCCCCCGGTTTCATAGGGGCTTTCGCCCGGGGGAACGATTGAAGCAGGCACATCTCCACTGCTTTCGGTGGGAGAATACTCCCGGTTGTGGCCCTGTCCCCATCGGGCTTTTTCGAACCTCCCGCATTCCGGGCTTGGCCGGAGTCGGCTGCACGAAACATATGTGTGGTTGTTTTTTTAAGGGAATGATGGATTTAATGGTTTTTCTTTAACGTTAACTGTTGGAAGTTTAAGTGAAAACTTTCTTCTAATTAGAAGCAGTTTTAACACCCCATTTAGGGGAATTATTGGTCTCTGAAGGTGGTGTGAAAAAACTTCTCAAACTACAGAAACAATTGTACATATCTGTTTAGGGAGATTTGTGTTAAAGGATCCAAATTAAAAGAAACGCGAAGAACCATGTCGAAGGCAGAGAATTCTCAGAGGGGATAACTTGGATGTGGGAAGAAAGGTGAAATAAATGGTTTTTATGGTGTTCTTCCCAGTATCATTACCCCGTTTAGTTGTGAAACGCCACCCATTGCGTGTGCAAAGGCTGTTTCAACATCTGGAATTTGGTGTTTTCCAGCTTTTCCCTGAACCTGCAGTACCGCCTCTGCGACTCTCGTTATTCCGGTGGCTCCTATAGGGTTAGTGCAGAGCACGCCTCCTGAAGGGTCACAGGGTAGTTCTCCGTGCCTCATTACTACTTGGTCCTCAACTAACTTGCACGCTTCACCCTTTTCGCAGAAGCCGAAGCATTCATAGTATAAGAGTTCTTGGAATGTGAAGGGGTTGTAAACTTCCGCCACATCTAGTTGTTTTAAGGGGTTGGTAATTTTAGCTTGCTTGTAGGCGGTTCTGGCTGCCTCGATTGCTGAGTCCCAAACCACCTTGTCGCTGTCACCTATCCAATACTCGTCCCCTCGGTATCCTAAACCCTTAACCCAAACGGGCGTGTCCGTTATTTTCCTAGCTTTCTCCTCACAAGCATATATTATTGCTGTAGCGCCATCAGATGAGGGGCAGACATCTAAGAGCCTGACGGGATAACAGATTATTCTTGACTTTAGAACATCATCCACCGTGATTTTTATCTGAATGTGTGCGTAGGGATTGTCAAGCGCATCGTTATGGTTTCTCACTGAAACCTCTGCCGCTGCCATACGCACTCTTTGTTCGGGAATATTATATCTGTGAACATATTCGTTGGATTGAATTGCAAATACGCTGGGGGCGCCAGCAGTAAAGGGCCTTTGGAAGCACCCCTCAACAACAGTGGTCATTGTTCCCTGCGGTTCCCCCTCATATTGTTTTTCTGCGCCCACCGCAATGACCACATCAAACATACCAGAGGCCACATGATAGTAACCAGAGTGGGCGACAGAAACGCCGGTGGTTCCACAAGTTGCAACGCGCATCAATGGTTTGAAAACTGCTCCCGCGGGGTCGTCGCCCCAATAGAGGTGGGGGGCGTTGACTCCTTCCATGGGGGCAGGCATAGATCCTGTTACTACTGCATCTATTTCTTCTATTTGTAGGCCGGCATCATTCAGAGCCTTGCTAACTGCGTCGTAAACTAGCTCTTGAAAACTTGCATCCTGTCTTTTGCCATGTTTAGTTTGGCCCGTACCAACTATGGCTACTTTTCTAACCATTTTATATCCTTCCCTTTTCAACAATTCTTATTCATAATTTGAATCATGAGAGTTCCTTATTGCCGATTGAGGTCCCCTACTTTGCCTCTTCTTTTAGGGGTTTTTCCTCATCTTCTCTTTTTGATAACCTGTTATATTCGATTATCAATATAAGTTTTTTTACAATTTTATCACTTTTCAATAACAAGAAAAATGATAATTTAGCCTAATGCTTTCCCTCCCGAGTTAGAGGCAATCCGTAAAGTGTTTTAATCCATACATAAAATTTTAATATAGGAGTTCGTATCGTCCAAAACGTTTACTTTACTCCCCTTCCAATTAATTATTTGAGTTAGCGCCTCTACTTGGGGTATCTAGTTTGAAGCTGGTTACTACTGATTACCACATCCATTCAACTTGGTCTGATGGCTATTCCAGCATTGAGAGTATACTCAGCTACTGTGTTCGTAAGGGTTTAAAGGCAGTGGGAGTCACAGACCACTATTCCCACAACACTGTAAAGTGCTCCCAAATTATGGAAGACCTGACCGGCTACTTCCAAGAATTAGAGGCTCTCTGCGAAGCTTATCGGGATAAAATTGTTTTAAAGAAGGGTATAGAAATAGACACTAGAGCATGTGTTTTCGATTCGCCAAGGGAGAGTAGAGTACTCACATCTCAAAAATTTGATTATTATCTTTTTGAGTATGTGACGGACAATTTTGGTGCCGGTGCAAATTCTTTACCCTACAAGAATAATAGGTTGCCATTAGTGCTTTTGAATCGTATAAGGGAATTTAAGAAGCGGCTTCCTAAGGATTGTTTAGTGGGGCTGGCCCACGCTTACCTCCACATACTGCCAAAGGAAGAGTTGGAGGAAGCGATTAAAATAATTGTTGATGCAGACCTCTTTGTGGAACTCAATTCCACATATCAGAACTACAAGATGGAAGGATTCGAAAGGATACTTGAAGTAGACGAAATTAAGCTCTCACTGGGATCGGATGCGCACACACTGCACCAAATAGGCAAACTCACTCAGCCCTTAAAATATGTTAAAGATTACAAGGCAGAAGATAGACTGATTTTCATGGATGGCATAAAAGAATTAGAAATAGAGTTATAAAAAGTTAATTTGGGTGTTTAAACGAATTTGTTATTTGGAATATACATGTTTCGTCTGTATTTGTCCCGTTTTTTAGGGATTGCATTTTGAGTTGGGGGTCAATCTTTTTGAAATAGTTTTTATGCGCTGCAGTGCATCCATTTATGCATGACACTTTTGCAGGTTTTCCGCCTTTGGATAGGTAATCGTCATAATCTAGCTGAGCCAGAGAATTCCGGTTTGGACAAACAGTGTATTCCCATTTTAGTGATTTCGGAGTTTCCTCTAAATCCTTAAGTTCATAATCGTTGATTCTGGAAACTTAATTAAGTGTTTAGCCTTTTCAATACTTGTTCCTTCGGATGCTACCAACTGGACTAGTAGATCAACCGCAGGTGGAAGTAAGTTTTTCCACATTTTAAGTTCTACTCCCATGATGCCCTTTAATTCCAGTCTTTTGTGTGCGAACCATGACCACCCATTAGAAATGTTGTAAAGCATCTGTAGCCTTACGAAGTCAACATCTTCCTTTGATAATTCTTTCACCATAATGTTTCGTCCAGTAATTTCGGTACTATTCCCTTTATTGTCTAAGTTAATATCCCTAGTGGTAAGTATAAGCCAGAAAAGAAAAAAATGCCCGCGGAATTTTGAAAAGGAGGCCAGCTGAACCCGTTTATATTTCCTTTTTTATTCTCTTTATGGAAATTTTAGATTATTCTTCTGTGCCTTTTATTACTGCTTCTTTTTTCACCATTTCTTTTAATTTGGCCTGCGACATGAGGAGCACTGTTACCAGTACTATGCTGTAGAAGAAGAACATCGATTCGAATCCAAAATAGGAACTGATTAGAGCTCCAATCACTGGGCCGGCGCTGTAACCTATATAAAAAGCTATACCGAACAGCGAGTTCACTGTGGCATAGGCTTCAATATTTTGGTCTTGAAGGGACTCTATGGCCAGGGGGGTCAAGGGAGTAAAGGCTAAGGTTCCAATAGAGGCAGTTAACATGATAACTATTGTTAAACTTACTGGGTCTCCACAGAAGGGAATAAATAGATTCACACCCGCCAGTAGAGCCATACCGGTTACAATAAAAATCTTTCTTCCGTACCTGTCAGATAGCCTGCCCACAAAGGGTTGGCAAACTGCGTAGCTTAGAGACGCCCCGCCGAAAATTAAGCCTATTTGGGTAGCGGAGAGCGAAAAACGTCCAGAAAGATATGGGGGCATTAAGGGCTCAACGAACCCCCAGAATATTGTAGTTAAAGCATTGATAACTATTATTATGAGAATGTTTCTGATTCCCAAAGCCTTTTTGACGGTTTCCACATAGGATGGAGCTTCAACTACTTTTTCTTTTCGGGGAATTTTCAATCTAAAAAACATGTAAATGAAGGTAGCCAAAGAAAGGACGGCTATGAGAAGGAAGGGATAAATAAAGTTTATGTCTGATAAGGCGCCCCCCACCATGGGACCCGCGATGCCACCCATACCAGATACTCCAGTTGTGATTCCCAACTTCTCCCCCTTATCTTTACCCGGAAAAGTGTCAGCCACCAACGCTATGGCAGAAGACCAAGTAGCAGAAGCCGCTAAACCTTGCACAGCCCTACACGCCGATATCATAAGTACGCTTCGCGCCAAAGGATAAACAAGAGAAGCCACACCCAGAAGAAGCATTCCACTAATCATAAACCATCTTCTGCCATAACGGTCAGACATCAACCCAAAAGGAACAGCCGTCACCAGCTGCACCAGGGCATAGGAGGAAAAGATAATACCCAAATCTAAATCTGAGGCTCCTAGTGATAAAGCGTACTGGGGAAGAAAAGGAACCACTATCCCGTAACCTAAGGAGTCTATAAACGCACTTAGGCAAACTATGATTAATATTTCAATAGGCGGTTTAGGCCTGGCTAGTGATAACCGCAAAAAAATCAGATCCCGCAATTAATTCCATTTTTCAAAAAACCAGTAGCTCTTAAATTTTTAAGCTTAACTTTTCATAAATAGATAAAAGAAGAAATCTCAATAATGATTGAAAGAAGAGGGTGGTTTGTGACATTCTAACCGGTAATTGGGAAAAATAAGTCACACCAATCATTCGTTAACCGTGCGCCTTTATTAATTGAAAGTAGGTTACGTTATTAGAGAGAACTCCACTAATTCGGAGTTAAATCGGGGTTGGTTCCTTTTTCAAGTTGCTATAGGCGGCAAATGGATAGCAGCAAGCCAGAAAATCCAGAGAGTGAAGAAAATAAACTGCAGTGGAACAAATTTAATTGTGGAATTAAGTAAAACCAATCTTATGTTCAGCAGGTCTAAACTCTTATTGTTGACTCCTGAGGTTTTTGCGGTTCATGCTTCTTAGTCTGGAAAGTTTCAACCTCCATTGCTTGCGTTTTTTCCTCTGCCCTTTTTCCGTCTTTAATATACAATCCTGATAAGAGAACTAGGGCTAATAGTATTATGCTGTTGAAGATGAAGACTGCTCCAAATCCAAAATGGGAACTTATCAGAGTTCCAATTACCGGCCCAATAATGTACCCTATGTAGTATGCGGTGCCAAAGAGTGAACCAACTGTTGCGTAGGCTTCCATGTTTCCGTCTTGGAGAGATTCTACATATAGGGGTGTTAGTGGTGTCCAAGCTATGGCACCCACCGCGGCGATTAGCACCAAGCAAACGGTTAAGCTTATCAGATCACTGCATAGGGGTATGATTAAACCTATGGATGCCTGGAGGACCATTCCCGCTATTATGAATCTTTTCTGTCCATACTTGTCAGTGAGTCTGCCCACTAATGGTTGAATTGAGGCATAGATGAGGGACATGGCCCCAAAAATGACGCCAATCTGGGTACTTGACAGCGAAAATCTACCAGAGAGGTACGGAGGCATTAAGGGTTCTACGAAGCCCCAGAAAATCATTGTCAATGCATTAATGAGTATGATTATAACAACGTTTCTGATTCTTAGGGCACCTCTTATCATCTTTATGTACGAAGTTTCTCCCACCTTATTTTCTCTGGGAGGGAGTTTTAGTCGGAAGAACATGTAAGCGAACATAAATATTGAGAGAGCGGCGATTAATAGAAATGGTATGTTGAAATTCACGTCGGATAGGGCTCCTCCTAATAAGGGTCCTGCGATGCCTCCCATATTGGTTACTCCCGCCGTTATTCCCAGTTTTGTTCCCTTATCATTTCCCGGAAATGTGTCTGCCACTAATGCTACGGCTGAAGACCAGGTCGCCGCAGCCGCCAAACCCTGTATTGCTCTACATACTATCATTAAGTGCACGGTTTGGGCTAGGGGGAATAATAATGAAGCTACACCGAGAAGGAGCATTCCCGAAATCATGAAAGGCCTTCTACCATAACGATCAGATAGCAAGCCGAAGGGTATGGTGGTCACTAACTGTACCAGTGCGTAGGTGGCGAAAATGATGCCCACATCTAGGTCAGACGCGCCAAGGGACATGGCGTACTGTGGGAGGAACGGAATTATTATACCGTATCCCAACGAGTCCACAAATGCACTGGTACAAACCATTATTAGTATTTCCGTTGAGCGGGGCATCTTCTTAAAAAGTCTCTGCATATTTTAACGCCCCCTTCTCGGCTTTTTGGTCTTCTCCAGAAAGAAAGTGGCTGGAGTGCTTTTAAGGCTAACCGATTTTTCAGCCTAAAAAAATAAGAAATTTTTGGCTATTTATTTAAATTTATTTGTTATTATTCATAAAATTTTTAATAGACGTTTTCGAGACAGACACTCTCTTCTCAGCTATCAAGGTTTGGGCAAAAATTATCATTACTACCAGCAATCCGCTGAAAAACCAGAATATCGATTCAAAACCAAAATAGGAGGTTACCAGCGCCCCTATTATTGGACCTATGCTGTAGCCCGAGTTCCAAGCAATATTGAAGAAACCCGACATTGTCCCAAAAGTTTCCCTATTTTTGCTCCTCAAAGAATCCACAGCAAGAGGCATAAGCGGCGTATACGCTAAACTCCAAAAAACCCCCATAACAACAAGCAGTGCAAAAAGAGTTAACACATCAGAAAGATAGGGAATCACAACATTCGTGATGCTAAGAGCAATCAACCCGCATACAATGAATATCTTTCTCCCATACCTGTCCGACAATCTTCCAACAAAAGGCTGTGAAACAACATAGGTTAGGAAGGCGCCCCCAAAAAATAAACCAATCTGGGTACCAGAGAGGTTAAACCTCCCACTCAGGTAAGGCGGCAAAAGTGGCTCAATGAAGCCGAAAAACACAGCTATCAAAAGGTTGATGAAAACTACCAACAAAACATTCCTGACTCGGATAGCTCCCCGCAACATTTCACGAAAACCTACAGGAGCCTTCACAGCTTCACCTCTTTCCAACTCCAATCTCAGAAGTATATAGAAACAGGCGAAAAAAGCAACAGAACCTATAACCAAAAAGGGCAAACCAAAATTAATATCGCCCAAAACGCCCCCCACCAATGGACCAGCAATGTTACCCAAACCCACAGCCCCATTTGCAATACCCAACTTTTCACCCTTATCACCACCAGGATACGCATCAGCAACCAGAGCCAAGGCAGAAGACCAAGTAGCAGAAGCAGCCAAGCCCTGCACCACCCTACAAGCAATAAGTGTAAGAACACTATGAGCGAAGGGAAAATACATAAAAGAAGCACCAAGAAGAAGCATTCCCGTAACCATGAACAATTTTCTTCCATACTTGTCCGAAAACAAACCAAAGGGTATGGTAGTGAAGAGCTGCACCATGGCAAATGAGGAAAAAATGAGTGCCAAGTCGTAATCTGAGGCCCCCAGAGACAAGACATACGTAGGAAGAATTGGAACCACTACACCATAACCAACAGAATCCACAAAGAGACTTAAACACGCAATTCCCAAGATTTCTCGCGCTGAAGTGTTGGAAAGCGCTTTTAGCCCCAAAGAACCCACACCGTGTCCTTCCTATCCTTTTGAAAATTAACTTTACAAAGTTTACAGCCGAGCTATTATACTTTTCCAAAACCAATATTGGTGATGTAGAATTGTTCGGTTTCGCCTCAAAAAGGGGTGTTTATAGGGATTCTTTCACGATTTGGAGCCTTACTAGGGAGATGGAACCGAATAAATCTGCATCACCACCAATATTCATGCTATAAATTTTCAAATAGGTAGCATAGCAAAAAACAAACTCATAAAAGAAAATAAAATACCAAAAAGGCAACATAACCAAAGAGAACACGTACCACACAAAAACAGTAAGCTCCAAAATTTGAAAAATATTTGTAAAATTTTAACCGTTATAGTAGCTTCTTTACCAAAAGAGGCCAGCGGCAAACAGCAAGACCAATAAGCATGTTTATTATAAAGAAATCTTGATAAGGAAATAAGCTTTCTATTTAGTGGAGGCGACGAATTTGAAGGGATTTGTAGTATCCATCGAGAAAGAAACCAAGAAAAATACCAATTTTCGACACGTACTCTACACTGGGAAGCACAGTCAACTGGTGCTTATGAGCCTTAAACCTGGCGAAGAAATAGGTGAAGAAACACACGACGATGTGGATCAATTCTTCCGATTCGAGGAAGGGGAAGGAAAAGTGATAATTGACGGTATAGAACACCGCGTGAAGGATGGAAGCGCTGTCATAGTTCCAGCGGGCGCAAGACACAACGTGATAAATACCTCCAAAAGCGCTAATCTCAAACTTTACACGATTTACTCGCCACCCGAACACCAGGATGGTGTAATACACCGCACCAAAAAAGACGCCATGGATAGTAAGGAGCATTTTGACGGACGGACCACAGAGTAGCCCAACCCACAATTTTTTCTTTTACAACAAAACTCTACTCTCCAATTTCTATCTCATTTTGAATAGGGAGAAGCGGATCTTAAAGAATTGGACAAAAATGGAGAAACGGTTCGAAGGGGTAGACTTTTCGTCCAATTTGGGACCCGCAGATTTGAAGCGTGGTTCAGTGTAAATAGCTCATGAAAGTTTTTTTAATTATTTGGGAGTTCCTCGACTCTGGCGCGGGGAAATTCTAAACATTAAATATCGGCCTTTTTGAAACGTGGATTGGCAGAGTTAGGGGTTTGAAGGGTTTGCCGCCAATCTTTTTTTGAATTTCCTTCTCAAGCTCTTCGAGGGTCATTTGGACTTCTTCTCTGATTTCTCGGATTCGAACTGTGAGTTTTTCTCCCTCCACTTCTTTGTCTCCCACTACTACTATGTAGGGTATCCACTCCTCCTCAGCCTGCTTTATTCTCCTTGCCACTGTTTCGCTTCTATCATCAATGTCCACCCGTACTCCTCTGATTTTGCTTGCCAGTTCTTCAGCGAATTTCAGGTGCCTCTCAGCGACGGGAACTATCCGCAGCTGTATGGGGGAGACCCATACTGGCAGCATGGGGGGTTTACCTTCCTTCTTCATTTTTACCGCGGTGTCGAAGAGAGCAAATAGGTATCTCTCAATGGTGCCGATAACGGCGGTGTGCAGTATGAAGGGGAACCTTTCGCTTCCATCAGCATCAGTGTATTTTATTCCGAACCTTTTACTGTTTCCAAAATCTATCTGAACAGTTCCAATCTCTCTGGGCCTGTTTAGGTCGTCGGTTATGTGGTACTCATTATTTATTGACCAGTAGTAGTTTATTCCTGGAGGATAGAAGCATAGGAGCAGGTTCTTTTTGCGGGTTTTGGCGAGTTTGAGCAGGAAATCCTTGTTTCTCTCGTAGAATTCTTCTGAGGTGAGGTTTATGAGCAGTTCATAGTTTCGTCCCAACTCCTCCATGGCTTCGTAGATTTTTTCGTGTAATTTGTAAAACCATTCTAGGGCTTCATTCTCGTCTCGACATATTACGTGGAAGTCAGGCATGTGCATTTTTCGGGTTCTGAAACAGAGCAATAGTTCTCCGCTCTGCTCCATGCGGTAACTGTCCGCCACTTCGAAGGCTCCAAAGGGAAGGTTGCGGTAACTGATTGTCCAGTCCTTAATCATGGAGAATTGCTGGTGACATGCAGCGTATCGCATAACCAATTTTTTATCTTCCACTTCCAACTGGTATAGGCGGTCGCCGTAGAGTTCCGCATGTTCTCTCACTGGCTTCATTTCCAAATCAAACATGTTTGTCCCCCTCACAGAGTAAACGGGGATACCGAAGCCCCTGACTATTCTCTCTGCATAGTCCGCTATGAGTTCAAATAGTAGGTTGCCTTCAGGCCCAAACTTCATATGTCCTCTATCAGAGAAGCTCTCCCAGTTTATATTATACTTCTTGACTATGCTTATGAATTCTGGTTCCTCACCTGAACCCGGGCTCTCCTTACCCAGCGCCTCTTTTTCCACAAGGATCTTGAAATCGTCGTCCTCACAGTTTTTCACAAATTCTCCGGGCTCTATTTCCTCACCGTTGGGGGTGAGCACCAGAAACCTCTTGGCGATTTTTCGGGGCGCCTCCTTTGGTACCTCCTTTTCTTCGACCTCTCTTTCTAGGGGGTGGATCTCGCGGGAGAGTTCGGACATAGGATGTCCTTTACAGCTCAGCTTAAAGGCCTTGTAGAAACCGAATGGGGAGCGCATAACTGAGTACTGTTCTCCCAACTTACTGGCAACTCCCTTAAGAATCTCTATGGCTGTTTTGGGATCTGAAAGATTGTGTGATAGGTGGGCGTAGGGATAAACCACTATTTTTTTGGCTCCCACTTGGTCTGCTACCTTCTTTATTTCTTCAACAGTCTGGTTGATAACGTAGGTCTTGTTAAGTTCATCGCCCTTCTCAACCGCTGAAAAGACCACCAAGCAGTCCTCTGAAGCTCCCTGCTTAACTGATTCGTCCTCTAACTTCTCAGCAATGGGCGTTTTCTGGGTTACCCGGTAAGAAAACTCATCAGAGTGTATAAGTAGAATCCTCATTCTAATTGCATCCCATTGAAAAATTGTTCTTTGGAGTGATTCTCTGAGTATAAAATAAATATATTTATAACTTGTGGTAGTATTCGGGTTTTAAATTATCCCCTTCAGTTTAAAAAGCCTGTGCAAGCTTCTTTTTAAACCAAAAAGTGATGCTGTGTTGCACAATTCTGTGAATTTTGTGGTTTAGGCTAATTTTTGTGTTTCACGTATTTATTCTTGACTGATGGTTACCCAGTGTGATGTAGAATCATTCGATTTCGCCTCAAAAAGGGGTGTTTATAAGACTTCTTTCATGATTTGGGGCTTTATTAGGGGGGCGGAATCAAGTGAATCTGCATCACTGGTTACCCAGGGTAGTTCACCTGTAGCATCGAACTTCAGGATGGAGTTGTAGAAGAGGGACTTCATTTTGACCTCCCAACACATGTTCTCCGTCTTAGCCGCCTGAACATACTCCCCGGCGCGCTTTTTCACAGCTTGGGAGGTTCTCCTAAAGCACGCCAGCAGTAGCCGTAGCGGTACCTGTCCCTCCACCTCTTATAGCCTAACTTCTTGTACTCCTTGACATGCCTCCTTCTTAGGGGGCTCCCCCTGGCTCTGGTGCGGGGGGGGTTCTTGCGCACTTTTATTCCGGGCGTCACCCCCATTTTATCTAGCATGTTGAAGTTTTCCCTAGTGTCGCTGGCCGCCGTCGCCGTTCATCTGTTTTAATTTTCCTCCCTTGCTCTTTATGTTTCTCGCCGCCTGCTCTACGGGGGTTTTGAACTTCTGGAAGTCGCTGACCTTTTCGTCTGTTACCTCTAGGGCTGCGACCTGCTTCCCCTTCTCATCCACAGCTATGTGGACCTTTATCCCGCCTCTCCTCACCTTCCATTTTTCTCTCATCCACTCCCCGCGGTTTGAGACCTTTACCCCTGAGGAGTCCAGTGAGACGACCAGCCTCCTCATCCTTGTGGCTCAAGCAGGGTGCCCTCTATGTCCAGCAGTGTTCTTCTCACTCCTCCAGATTTGCGAGTAGTCTGGGGTGGCGTGGATTTTGGGTATGTATTCTTTAAGCTTCCGCGGGAAGCCTTCAAGCTCCCTGTAGCTGATCCTTGAGCATTATGTAGGCGAAGCCCAGAAAGATTATTAGGGACTCCGGGTAGTAGTAGGAGGCGCCAACCTTCCCCTTATATGGCTCTGTTGAATGATTTTAATTTTTCAAAATATTGGTTGTTTTTTAAAATTTTTCAAATTAACAATGTAAAATTGCAAAAAATTCAACAAAAGGAATGAATAAAATGAAAAAAAGAATTATGCAACACAGCAGTGCCTTAATAAAGTTTTTAGGTGGCTTAAGCCATCAAAAACACGCCGAAAAATACAAAACCATTAATTGTGCAACACAGCAAAAAGTGAAAAATATTTTTAGGGTAAAAAAGGGTTGCAGTAATGGTTTTGGGCTGCCCTGATCCTCTATTCTTTTAGTGTTTTCTTTAAAAAGTAGCCATGGGGATCTATCTTCTCTCTTAGCAGTCTTAACTCCTCTATAGTAGGCGGCTCAGTTTCTCCTACTTTCTTGGGTAGTACCAACTCAAAGCCTGTAGCATCTACCACTTGGTCGACGGTTACCCCTAGGTGAACCGATTTTAGTCTCATTCTCCTAGTTTTTTCGTCAAAATCCAATAACGCCAAATTGGTCATCACTAGAACAGGGCCGGAACCCGGCCACCCTGCTTTTTCTCTTGCGTCTCTACTTCCATCTAGATATCCGGGACTAGTTAGATAATCAAGTTTTTCTACGAACCTTCCCCGCTCGTGCACCATAATTATTATTGTCTTTTCGCAGCAGCAAGCCATGGCTCCCGCTCCGCCGCTTCCTGAGAACCTAACTTTGGGATGCTGATAGTCATTAGGAAAGTTTCCCAGCATTGTAGAGTTAACGTTGCCATACTTGTCTATTTGAGCTCCACCAATAAAACCGTAATCCACAGCACCCCTCTGTGCAAGTTCAAAGGCGGTGCAGAGTCCACCCAATAAACAGGGTCTATTTGAAGCCCTAGAATCACCAACAGAGAGAGGAAGCCCCGCCTCCAATATTGGTCCTATACTGCCAGCCTCAAAAATCGGGATCAGGTTAGGAGCATGCGTTAACTGCGCTAGAGTTGATGCAATGATGGGAAATCCGGCTAGCCACGTCCGAGCCAGTAACCGGTCCCCACAGACACCGTTTTTCTATCCTCTAGTGTGTGTGCTCCAGCTACTGCAATCATTTCTAGGGGACTATATGTCCCGGGCCTAGCATATTCAACCCCAATAACTTTCACCATTTAATATCACCTCACAGGTAAACGCCCGGTTCATTTTCGATTGCTTCTCTCACTTGCTTCCAAGGAATTAGATCCATAAAGCCATCGAAATCCTCCACGCCAAAAATATACTTGTCAAAATAGTCTTCCAACGGCTTTTTGTCTCCTTCGGCTCTGAACTTTTCGCAGGCTCCTCTGAAGAGTCTTATATGGGTCATGTCAAAATAGTGTACACCATAACAGTTGCCGGGATAGGCTCCGAAGGGAACATTTGCTATTACGTCAACCGCAAAGTATGGAATGTTTGTCCTGTTGGGATACTTTCTTATTTCATAATTGTCTATGAATCTCTCACAGGTTATGATGGTTTTCTCCGACGCCAAAGCTATCTCGGGACAGGTACACATTGGACCGTATATTCTACAGTTGCCGTAA
>JAHQXB010000099.1 GCA_029856435.1 Candidatus Jordarchaeia archaeon | reverse complement strand
AGAGGAGACGCGGATTAGGGGGAGGGCTAAGAGAGACCCAGGATGGGCTCTAGCCAGAATCACGGAACTCCTAGGGGAATTGGACAAAGAGGAGTAGGGCGGTTCGAAAACCAGCAGCTTCACAAGGCAGTTCACCCCCCAACCACCCCCTCTTTTTTCTAAGCCAAATCCAACCTTCTGTGGGGCGCTGCCCTAGTTTTGAAGCGTCATAAAAGGCTGAAAACTGTTGGGAAACTAACAGTCACCACCCCCAACACTGCACTTCGAAAAATTCTGATTAAACTTGGTTGGATAGTATAATCATACTTCTGCTCAGAAATTGGCGGAGCAGGTTGCTTAGAAAAAATTGGTATACGTTATGTTTTACATTATAAACACTTTTTGTTTACTAACTGGTGGTGTGTATAAAAAAGGTGAATGAAGTATTATTGTGTTCTCTCATAGTAGCAGTATAAAGATTAATATTTTGGAATGGTATTTTTTGGGTTTTGTTCAGTGTGACTTTAAGATGTGTAGTGAGTTTAGCTGGTGCTTATTTAGACTAGTTCTTTGAGGTAGATGAAGTGTTTTCCAAGTTGCCCTCCATAGTTTCCTGCGGTGATCTTTTTTATTCCGGGCATATTTTTGACTGTTTTTATTCCTACGGACATTGCTTGTTTTACGAGGTCGAGGGTGAGTCCGTTGATTACGATTTCGAAGACGCTGTTTACGTCGCCGGGTAGTTCGGAGTCTTCTATTTGCCCTTTTAGTGTGGGGCAGTATTTCTGGTTTGTTGTGGCATGCATAAACTTGTATTTTAGTGATCCTACCTTGCTTCCACTTCTACATATTCCTCCGGGGAAGGGTAGGATTACTTTGTCTATTTTTTGTATTTCTTCTGCGGCGGCTTCTGCTGCGGTTAGTCCTTGGTCTTCGGTTTGTGCCAGTATGAAGAAGTTTCCTCCCGCTATTCCTTTTTTGGCGCCGAAGTCCTTCTCTATTATGAACTCTCCTTCCATTACGGGTATCTTGTATACTTCTTTACCGGCTATTTCTCCCTTTTTTTGGAATCCGTCGCCAAAGTATTTCATTTTGTTTCCAGTGTCGAATACTACTTCTGGTTCTTCTCCTAGGGCGTCAAAAACTGCGGTCGTGGGGCAGGTGAGGATGCATTGTCCCACCCGGTCTATGAGGACTTGTTCGAGGTTCTTTTTTGAAGCGCAGAACATCAAGATTATTCCTGGGCGTTTGTCTGGTGTTTCTGTTGCTGGAACCATTTTGTCGATGCCCGCCTCGCAGGGACAGCCTATGGTTGAGGTTGCGAAACCTGTAGAAACGTTTGCGGCTATTTTTGCCCATTTCTCATTTTTTGCTGTTATCAGGATTCTACTCATCCAGAGATTGAAACATTCGGCAAAAGTGTCAACAATTTCCGCCAAAGATCATAACCTCCGCTTTATAATCTTATCTCCATAAATCATTGGTCAGAGATTTATGTTTTTTCTCCGTGACCAGCATTAAATAAGGTTTTGATATAATTTGACCGCCATGGCTTTTAAGCTATTTGTATCCGAATATAGACATAGTAACTCTTAAACCGTAACTCCGCAAAGTGGCTTTTTTGGGGTATAATATTTTTATATTTGTTTCCCGATAGGCTGTATATAATTTAATTTATGATAGATGGTGATATTATGGATGTTGTCAAAGTAGGGTTTGTAAAGCTGGGAAACATTGGAAGTGCTCCACTGCTAGAGCTTCTCTTGGATGAGAGAGCGGACAGAAATGATATTGATGTCCGGGTAGTTGGTTCAGGAGCAAAACTTAATCCAGAGCAGGCTGAGGAAGTGGCTAGAAAGATTCTGGATTTCAAGCCAGATCTTGTGATTACTGTAAGTCCAAATGCGGCTCTACCCGGCCCTGGAAGGGTTCGGGAAATAATGGCTGACGCAGGCATTCCTCTAATAGTGGTTTCGGACACCCCGGGGAAAAAGATTAAGGAAGATGTGGAGGCTAAAAATCAGGGCTACATAATTGTGAACGCCGATGCAATGATAGGAGCAAGGAGAGAATTCTTAGATCCCACAGAGATGGCATTATTTAACGCAGACGTTATTAGAGTTCTAGCCGCAACAGGCGCGTTCTCCGTAATATATCACGAGATAGACAAAGTAATTGAGCAGATAAAGAAGGGGGAGAAGCCAGAGCTTCCAAGAATCATTATTACCAAGAATAGGGCAGTAGATGCTTTAAACTTCCAGAATCCTTACGCCTATGCAAAAGCTTTAGCTGCTTATGAGATTGCCAGTGCAGTTGCAGACTTGAATGTTGAGGGATGCTTCAAACTACAAGAAGCGGAAAAGTACATTCCAGTAGTTGCGGGTGCCCATGAAATGATGAGAATGGCAGCAAAATTAGCTGACGAGGCAAGAGAACTTGAAAAAAGCGGTGATACTGTAGTTAGGCGACCTCACAAGAAGTCAGGAGAGATATTAACTAAAACCGCTCTACTTCAAAAACCATCCTAGATTTCCTCCCCATTTTTAATTTCCAAAACGCCAAAAACTTAGTTTATTTGCACCCTCTTTTTTCCATACAAACAGGGTTATCCATACTCATTTAGGGTTTTCCTAGTTTTCCGAGTATGTATATGCTTAAAAAGGCATAAGCATATAATTTAAATATTATTTAATGTAATAAATTATGATGTTCACACTTCGACTCCTCCATAAAAGAATAAGGAATAAAAAAGGGTTGAATTGAAAAAAATGTAAAAAAGGTTCACAAAAAATTGATAAATATGTATTGGATAGGGGTGAAAACCAAAACAAGACTGAAAAATGAGCGACAAATAAAAATTTAGTTGTGTTAAATTTCTGAAGGTGTTAGAAGTGAATCTGGAAGTAACAAAAGCTTTTGGTTTACCTCCTTCCCAGTTACCAATGGAAATGGTTGAACGTAAGGGCAAAGGACACCCAGATTCAATATGCGATAGAGCTTCAGAGGAACTAAGTATAGCTCTCAGCAAGTATTACCTTGAGAACTTTGGGCGAGTATTACACCACAACGTTGATAAATGTGTACTAGTCGGTGGACAGTCCAACGCTAGGTTGGGCGGAGGAGAGATTCTCGAACCCATATACCTCCTTTTGGTAGGCAGAGCGACAGCACAGGTGGGGAACGATCCTTCAAAAAAGGTTCCCATTGGGAAGTTTGCTGTAGGACACACAAAAGAATGGATGGCCAAAGAGTTTCCACATCTCAATGTTACAAGTGACATAATAGTGGACTACAAAATTAAGCCTGGCAGCGCTGACCTAGTCGGAAACTTTGAACAGGCGCCCGAAATACCCAAAGCCAACGACACCAGTTTCGGAGTGGCTTTTGCACCATTCACAGAAACCGAGAATCTAGTGTACCAAACAGAAAAATTTCTTAACTCGCCTGAATGTAAGAAGAGATGCCCCGCTATCGGTGAGGACATAAAGGTTATGGGGGTAAGACGCCACAATACAATCAACCTAACAATAGCAGCAGCGATAATTTCCAGCGAAACACCCGACAAAGACAGCTACATAAATGTTAAAGAGGAAATCAAGGACATCGCACTAGACTTGGCCTCAAAAATCACAGAGATGGATGTAAACGTGTATGTAAATACGGCGGACGTAATTAAAAGCGATTTAATGTATCTAACAGTTACTGGCACCTCGGCAGAGCATGGCGACGATGGACAAGTAGGTAGAGGAAATCGAGCCAACGGTTTAATCACACCCTACAGACCTATGACTCTGGAAGCTGCGGCGGGAAAGAACCCAGTAACACATGTCGGCAAAACATATAATACCGCCGCAAGAAGAATAGCGGACGCGCTAGTTAAAGAAGAACCAAAAGTGGAAAACGTCTCAGTATACATTGTAAGCCAGATAGGAGCCCCAATTACTGAACCGCAAGGAATAAACATAGAAATAAACATGAACGGATCAATAAACACTGTTAAGAGTACAGCGGAAGCCATAGCTGAAGAAGTAATGCAGGATATGCCCAACATCTGGAAGGGCTTTATGGAAAGAAAATACGAGCTGTTCTAGAGAGACCGAAACATTTCGACCAAAATAAAAACCACTCCATCCTACTTTAAATAGTATTTATTACCTTTACATAAATAGCTGAAAACACAATTTTCCTTCTTTTAAACTCATTTCAAGCACATATCCAAATTTGAGACGAACTATTTTTTGAAAACTAAAAAATAGCTAATTTGTTAGGATTTAGAAATTAGATGAAGTAAGGGTAGTTCGGATAGGATTAAAAGAAAGGTTGTTTGTTTTTTAGATTTCATTTGTTTTTTTAAGCAGAGGGATGTCTATTTTGCCAGCTACATGGGATTTGCCGGTTCTAATGTTGTTTACCAGTATGCTTGCTGGTGCAAATATTCCTGGATCAATTTTGTAGAAGTCGAAGCCTGCTTCCTTGAATGTTTGGTAGAATGGCTTGCCGTAACTCTTTGAAGCACTGGAGGGGGTTTTCTTCACTATTTCCGCTAGCTCCTCATCATTATCTGAGTCCACAAAAAGAGTCACGTGCCCCGCAGCTATAATTTGATCGTTGGTTCTACCCATAGCCTTCGTACTATCAGGATGTACTGGAGCTATGGGTGCGCAGCCATTGGCGTAAATAATTTTTTTGGGATCCAAGCCCACTTCTGATATCTTATGTATACCCGTTTCTACCACCCTCCCAGAAATTTGAATTGAACCCACTATACTACTCGTTGAAGCTACCACTATGTTCACTTGGCTGGTTTTAACGTTGCATCCCTCAGCAATAACGTCCACGATTTCATCGTTAGGCAATTTGTCCGCCTCGAGAAAAAGCACTGTAACATCCGCCCTGTCCTCATAGTCAATCTCTTT
The DNA here is from genome assembly GCA_029856435.1 of Candidatus Jordarchaeia archaeon. Lineage (GTDB taxonomy): Archaea > Asgardarchaeota > Jordiarchaeia > Jordiarchaeales > Jordiarchaeaceae > Jordiarchaeum. The sequence continues at coordinate 285 of JAHQXB010000099.1, read as the reverse complement.
GTATAATTTCTTGGGCTTTAACGAAAGCGCTCTTGCTGGACCCGAACCCATGCCGAAGAATTTTTCTTTCTTGTCTACGATTCTCCAGCCAGCAAACTGTGAGCCAAGGGTGGATATAGGGGGATAACTTGTGGAAACCATAACAGAAGGGAGGAAAACATCTCCATACTGGGCGGTAACCACATTAGCCCTTCCCAAACCTCCTAAACAAATTTCTGTAGCCAGTTCACCTGCAGCAATGCTACCCCTAGCATTAACTCCAGCATCAATTATATGCGCACCGTT
>JAHQXB010000155.1 GCA_029856435.1 Candidatus Jordarchaeia archaeon | reverse complement strand
GGGTCCACTTTTGCCATCAGAATGCGCCAGGCCAATCTACTTGGATGAGGTTGCCCTGTTCTTCCCAGAACTGAGAATAATAGGTGGGCATCTTGGTCAGCCCTGGCATGAGGAAATGATGATTTTAGCTTGGAAATTTCCAAATGTTTATATAGACACCTCTGCTCGTGCACCCAAATTCTGGCCTGCATCATTCAAACAATTCGTGGCAACATGGGGTCAAGATAAAGTTCTCTGGGGAACCGATTATCCCCTCCTAGAGTTCAAGAGATGCCTTAAAGAGATTGACGAACTAGGTTTGAGCTACGAGGTAAAGAAAAAACTCCTAAGAGATAATGCAATAAAGGTGTTCAAGCTTTAAAAAAGGAAAAGGAGTCTTGGTAACTAATGGAAGCTACTATGAGAGCTGCGAGATTCTACAAAGCCGGCGAACCTCTTACTATCGAAGAGTTACCTATTCCTCAAATTGGGGCGGGAGAGGTGCTGATAAAAGTTAAGGCCTGTGGAATCTGTGGCACAGATGTCCACATAGCGCGCGACGGCACCATTCCCCCCGCAAAAACACCAATAACTCTGGGACACGAAATAGCTGGAGAAATCGCGGAAATAGGAGAAGGAGTAGAAGGATGGAATATTGGAGATAGAGTTCTAGTTATTTCCTCTATAACATGCGGTGCATGCTATGCGTGTAGAAGTGGTCGTGAAGCACTTTGTGTAAATGCTCAAATACTGGGTCTTCACGTAGATGGCGGCTTGGCAGATTACCTGAAAATATCTAAAAACTGTCTTACAAAAATACCAGAGGATGTTCCCTTCGAACAAGCCGCCATTATTGGTGATGCTGTCGCAACTCCATATCACGCGATAATCACCCGTGGAAACCTAAGGTTAGGTGAAACAGTAGCCATTTTTGGATGTGGAGGTTTAGGCTCTCACGCAATACAGATAGCTAAATTGGCTGGAGCCTCCAAAATTATTGCTATAGATGTTTCTAACGAAATTCTTGAAAGATCCAAGATGCTGGGAGCTGACTTCACTATAAATTCTGCTAAGGAGAAAACGGGTAAAAGAATCAGCGAAATCACAGAAGGCAAGGGGGTGGACCTGGCTTTAGAATTCGTGGGAATGGCAACTACCATAGACCGAGCAGTTAAAAGTATTCGAAAAGGTGGGCGAGCGGTCATTGTGGGAATCGGGCCAGAAAAAATAGAACTAGTTTCACCTTATATCTTCGTTTACTGCGAAGACCAAGTTCTGGGCTCGTTTGGCAGCAACAAGGAGGAGATTGACCGAATATTGGAGTTAATTAAAATGAAGAAGCTTGATCTTTCACGGTCTATTAGTCAAGTGTTAAAACTTGAACAGGTAAATGAGGGACTGGAAAGATTGGAGAGAAAGGTGGGAAACCCCATTAGAATTGTGATTCAAATCTAGATATGCAACCAATCTTGGTTCCAATAAAATGAGGAAGTCGTTTAGACAAATAAAATCGGATATGAGGGTTTAACCTTGTCTAAAGAGTATGAAGGTATTTTCAAAACAGAGCTCTACGAAGGAGAGAGCAAAGTTCTCCCCTTGGAGGAGGCAATAAAGAAATACATACGACCTAAAATGTTTTTACACGTATCTACTAACAGGAGTTCGTTTAGTGCTATAAGCGAAATATGTAGACAGTTCAGAGATAAGAATCCGCAGTTTGAAATAATTTGTTTAGGAAGCGCTCTGCAGGTTCAGATACTCGCGGCAACTAATCTAATAAAAAAGCTGATAGCAAGCTATATGGGTAATGTTTTTCCAGCTCCCTCCCCTTCAAGGGCCTTTCAGAGAGCTATTGATAAGGGCATGGAAGTGGAGCACTGGTCAATGCTTTCCATAGTTCTAAGACTATTAGCGGGGGCTCTGGATGTCAAGTTTATACCCACAAAGTCTATAATAGGTTCAACTATGGAGAAGGAGTTAAAAGACAGCTTCCTTGTGATTGATGATCCCTTTGGAAGTGGCGAAAAAGTGGGTTTACTGAAGGCTGTGAAGCCCGACTTGTCTATACTCCATGCTTGGTGCGCCGACCCAAATGGGAACACTATAATAGGGTTACCTATGAGTGAAAGAGCTTACGGCGCTTACGCTAGTCGTAATGGGGCAATAGTAACAGTTGAGAAAATTGTTTCAACGGATTTCATTAGGAAAAACGCCCCAATGGTTGATATTCCCGGCCACTTTGTGAAGGCTGTTTGTGAAACTCCTTTTGGAGCCCACCCCTTCTCTTTCTACGCTCCTGACGGCTCAAGCTATTACCAAGATATTCCTTTTAACATTGAGTTAAATAATGCCAGTAAAAAAGAAGAGGCTATGCAAAAGTGGATAAAAGAGTGGGTTTACGATGTTGGAAACTTTCAAGGCTATTTGAACAAACTAGGCTTCGAGAGACTGATGATTCTTAAGGGGAGAGGCAACCCAGACTCTTGGAAGCAGCTACTTCCCCACACCCTACGCAACATGCCCAGTTTCAATACCTTTACCGAAGAGGAAAGAGCCATCGTGTCCGCTTCTAGAGAACTAGTTAAAACGATAAAAAGCAAGAATTACAAGATTCTCCTTGCGGGAATCGGCATGGCAAACTTAGCTGCATGGCTGGCAACCCACACACTAAGATCTGAGAACATCCTGGTAGATCTACTCGTGGAGTGGGGCATGTTTGGATATCTTCCAAAACCAACAGACCCATTCATATTTACTATGGCAAACATACCCTCTTGCAAAATGATAACTGACTTGGTGGGTTCCATTGGAATAAATGTCAACTATCCCAAGTCTATGGCCATTCTATCTGCTGGACAAGTTGACAAGTACGGAAACATTAACTCAACAAGAACTGATGGGACTACACTGGTGGGCAGTGGAGGCGCCAACGACATAGTTGCTAGAGCTAAGGAGACCATGGTAATAATGGTGCAAAACAAAGAGCGTCTTGTGGATAAGGTGCCCTACATAACCTGTCCTGGGGAAAGGGTTAGCAAAATTATAACCTCACATGCTGTTTTCGAAAAAGAACACGGAATTATGGTTCTGAAAAAATACTATGCTCAAAAGGGAATTTCGGAGAGTGAGATGATTAAAAAGATTACACAGAACACTGGGTGGAAGGTTGAGTTAGCAGCTCCTCTTGAAAAAATTGAACCACCATCCGAACAGGAATTATCCCTCTTGAGAATCTTTGACCCTGAGCGATTCTTCCTCGGAGCGCTATAAAAATCACAAAAGATTTTTATGGCAAAATTGCAAGGATACAAACCCCCGATATCCGATAGGACATATAATTCCACAGAGTATATTATGAATGTATGTTTTACACAAACTAACTCTAGAAGGAGGCATATTTCGTTGGTAGTAAAAGAAGAGAAAAAACTCAAAACAATAATCGCTCAAAAAGATACTCCGGTAGGTAGAATATTTCTGAATCGCCCCGAAAAATTGAACGCCATTAACATGGACCTATTAGTCGAAATAGAGGAAACACTGAAAGAGTTTCAAAAAGATGATGAAATAAAGGTAATAGTCATCAAATCCACTACGGATAAGGCTTTCAGCGCCGGAACAGATATCGATTTTGTAAGCCTGCCCACTGAAGTTTGGAAGCAGAGAGAGATTCCCAAACAATTACACAAAACCTTTCTCGCCTGTAGAACCTGTGAAAGACCCATCATATGCGCTGTTGACGGTTACTGTTTAGGGGCGGGGCTGGAACTAGCAATTTCATGCGACTTCATAATTGCCACTAACCGCTCCAAGTTCGGCCTTCCCAACATTAAGGTTGGAATCCCAGCCATTGTGGAAGCTGCAATTCTGGTTCAAGCTATTGGCATAATGGGCGCAAGAGAACTGGCTCTTACAGGAAAATTTTGGGATGCTGAAAAGGCAGAGCGGCGGGGGCTAGTTAATGTAGTTGTGCCACCAGAAGAACTGGACAATGAAGTTCAGCGGTGGGTAGATACACTTACAAGGTATAGCAACACTGTGTTCGCCACACAGAAAGACATTATTCACAAATGGATGACAACTGACCTAGACACAGCAATCGATTACTCCATAAACACGGTTCTAATAAACTTCACAACTTTTGATACAAGGGAAGGAATGGCCGCCTTTTTGGAAAAAAGAAAGGCGGAATTCAAGGACAAATGAATTCCCAAAACAAGTGACTGCTAGGTGTGAAGAATGGGTCTACCCGAGAAAGTGGGTATTGTTGGGACAGCACAATCAAAATATGGCTTAGTGCTGAATAAAACCATTCCCGAAGTCGCCTATGAGGTTGTAACCAAGGTTCTGGAGGATGCAGGTCTAAACATAAAGGACATCGAAAACACTGTGAGCGCCTCTGTAGACCTCTGGGACGGCGCCACCGCTTCTGGCGCATTCCTCACCGAAGTGGTTGGGGGCGTTATGGGTTCAGAAACCAGAGTTGCCGACGATGGCATTCTGGCTGCCTTTCATGCAGCTTTAAATATTCTATCGGGCAACTTTGACGTTGTCATGGTTGTAGCCCACTGTTTAGGTTCCAGGGGGGCTCACTACGATATTACTAATTGGGTTTTTGATCCTGTTTACCAGCAGATGTTGGGGTTAGATTATCTATCTTCTGCAGGGTTACAGGCAAGTTGGTACATGAATAAATACGGTTTGTCTGAGGAGCATTTTGCTAAGGTTTCAGTTAAAAATCATAGAAACGCGTTTAATAATCCCTACGCCTACCAACCGATGAACTTAAGTGTGGACGATGTTCTTCGATCAGAAATGTTATCTTATCCCATCAAATCCCTTGAAGCTGCTCCTGTTTCGGATGGTGCATGTGCCTTGATTTTGGCATCAGAGAAGAGGGCTAAGGAAATAGCCAGAGAAAAGGGGAGAGAGCCAGTCTGGATTAAGGGTATGGGCAACTGCTACGACTCTCACTACCTCGGCGACCGAGACCTTACCGAGTGTTCCGCATTAACCATCGCTGCCAAGAAAGCCTATGAACTCGCAGGCATCGATGAGCCCATGAAGGAGATTGACGTTGCAGAAATTTCAGAACCCTTCTCCTACCAGGAACTTTTATGGTTAGAGGGTCTGGGTTTTTGTAAAAGAGGTGGTGCTGGAAGGCTTATAGATGAGGGAATAACTGAGATGGGCGGAGAGCTACCAGTCAATCCCTCAGGCGGTGTGCTTGCAGGAAACCCCTACATCGTGGCAGGTTTAACCAGACTGGTTGAGACTGTAGAGCAGTGCTGGGGTGAAGCAGGTAAACGCCAAGTACCTGAAGTAGAGACGGCGTTGGCACATGGGACTACCGGTCCCTGCGGGCAAATGCACTGCGTAGTTATTGTAGGCAGATGATTGAGGAGGTGTCCCTTAGATGAAGAGAAATGTAGCCATTATTGGGACTGGCCAAACCAAGCATGTAAGTAAAAGGAATGATGCTAATCAGGCAGAAATGGTATTCGAAGCTGCAAGTAGAGCCCTAGAAGATGTTCAATTAGAAATGAAGGATATAGATGCAGTGATAACAGATAATATGGAGCTATTTGAGGGTAGAGCGCTTCCGGATATGTGGGTTGCAGAAGGGGCTGGTGCCTACCTGAAACACCAGTTAAAGATTGCTACTGGGGGCACTTCAGGCTCCTCTGCGGCCATAGCTGGATATTACACTACTGCATCGGGGCTCTTTGATATTGTGATGGTTGTGGGATTCGAAAAACACTCTGATGGTCACACATTTGCCGGTATGGCTCTTGCCGACCCCTTCTGGGATAGACCAGTGGCCTCCGCTGCGCCTGGAAACTTTGCACTCTCCATAACAGAATATATGGCTTCTAGGGGAGTTACACAGGAGCAAGCTGCCAAAGTTGCTGTTAAGGCCAGGAAGAACGCTTTAAATAATCCCTACGCCCATCTTCACATTCCCGATTTAACAGTTGAAAAAGTTTTGAACTCAAGGTACATAGCTTACCCCATTCATTTGTTTGATATGTGTCCGCAGTCCGACGGTGCCTGCGCAATCATTTATGCTTCCGAGAAGAAGGCAAAAGAACTTTGTGAAAACCCCGCTTGGGTTAAAGCAGCGGTTACAAGACACGACACACCCTATTTAGGGGATCACATAAACAGGTTGGCCACAATAAGAACCATCCGCGCGTGCTGTAATATAATCTATAAGAAGTTAGGCATAACTAACCCTCTGAAACAATTTGACGTTGCGGAAATATACGAGCCAGTTTCTTATGCTGAGATGGCATGGTATGAAGCTATGGGATTCTGTAAGGAGGGGGAAGCCGGCAAACTTGTAGATGAGGGCGTTACCTCAATGGATGGTGAGCTACCAGTGAACCCCTCGGGGGGAGTTCTATCCACGAATCCTGTGGGTGCTTCAGGAGTTATCAGGGCTGCGGAGGGAGCGTTGCAGATTCATGGAAAGGGTGGTAAGAGGCAAGTGCCTGATGTTGAAACAGTCCTAGTTCATGGATACGGTGTGTATACTTGGTGTGATATGATGGTTTTATCAAGCCATTTATAGGAGGCAAAAAATATGTCCAAGGGTGAAGGTAAGGACGAAGTAAAAGAAGAGAAGGATCTTCTTAGGGTTTCCATAAATATGAATCTTGAGTACCGCTGGTCTGGGGGTAGTTACTATACTAAATTTTATAGGGCTTGGAAAGAGGAGAGAAAGATTTTAGGTGCCAAATGTTCGAGTTGCGGCCGGGTTTATCTGCCTCCCCGACTTATCTGTGGCGATTGTTATAAGAAGATAGATGGGTGGTCTGAAATTAGCGATAAGGGGACGGTTAGAGCCTACACTGTAGTTTATCAGCCATTCGTAGACCCTAGAACTGGGAAGCCCAGGCCAGTGCCCTACGGGATGGCACTTATTCAACTGGACGGCGCAGATACCACAATCAACTACTTTCTGGAAGAGAATGATTTAAGCAAGATGAGAATCGGAATGAGGGTTCAAGCTGTGTGGAGAGAAGAACTTGAGGGGAACATCACGGACATTATTTATTTTAGAACAATTGAGGAGTGAGACTAAAAATGAGTGAGAAGGAAGATGCTGTCATACTACCTGCAAGGATTGTTTTGCCCTTCAGCTACAGTGTGGGGCGCATTGCTAACAAGTTTTTCATAGAGCTTAGGGATAACAAGAGAATTATGGGAGTTAAATGTCCCAAATGTGGCCAGGTTCTGGTGCCTCCACGTAGATATTGTGGGAAGTGTATGGCGGAGACCAATGAGTGGGTGGAGGTTGGAGACAAGGGCACTTTGATTGCCTACACTGTTACTTATCGCTCCAGCCCCAACCTGCCCAAGAAGCCGCCGTTGGCCTATGGCATTATTAAGCTTGATGGGGCAGGCACCAATATGGTTCACATCCTTGGAGAGGTGGATCTGGATAAGATTAAACCCGGTATGCGCGTGCAAGCAGTTTTCAAGAATCAGCGAGAGGGAAATATTCTGGACATTGATTATTTTAAGCCGATTTAAAGATGGGATGTGTTTAAAATGAGTATAATTTATGATAAGAAGGATAGGATAGCCATAATAACCATAAATCGCCCTGAAGTTCGAAACGCATTAGACCCAGATGCTATCATGGAGCTAAACAAAGCGTGGATAGATTTCAGAGACGATCCAAATCTTTGGGTGGCGATAATAACTGGAGCAGGAGACAAGTCCTTCTGTGCTGGGGCTGATGTGAGAAAAATTGGAGAATTTTATTCCAAGTTCAGTTCAGCTGAACGTTTGGAAATAGCAGAAAAGGAACCGGGACTGGGAGGAATAACAAGAAACCTTGAGATATGGAAACCCATAATTGCTGCAATAAATGGTTATTGTTTGGCTGGTGGAATGGAGATAGCACTCGCCTGCGACATCAGAATAGCTTCAGAAAACGCGGTTTTCGGCCTAACAGAGGCACAATTAGGAATAATACCTGGAGCCGGTGGAACACAAAGATTACCTAGGATAATAGGTGTAGCCAGAGCCCTTGAAATGATGATGATGGCGAAAAGGATAAACGCGCAAGAAGCGCTCCAAATGGGACTTGTCAACAAAGTCGTGCCCCTACCAAAACTAATGCCCACCGCAATGGAGACCGCCCAAGAAATATGTGAGAAGGGTCCACTAGCCGTTAGGGCAATAAAGAAGGCGGTTCTCCGAGGTATGGAAATGCCCCTGAGAGAAGGTCTCCTCTTGGAACAGTACTTAGCGGAACCCCTAAGGCAAAGCGAAGATGCAAAGGAAGGAATAAGAGCTTTTATAGAGAAGCGCAAACCAGACTTTAAAGCAAAATAGCCTAAAAAAATGGGCGGTTGAAGATGGAGAAGCTAATAATATGTGTAGCCTTAACTGGAAACTTCCACACCAAAGCCGATAACCCTAATCTTCCCGAGAAGCCAGAGGAAATAATTAAACAGGCTTATGAATGCTGGGAAGCAGGCGCCTCAATTATACACGTTCATGCCAGGGACGAACAAAATAGACCCACCACCGATGTAAAGATTTTCGGAAAAATAATTGAAGGAATAAGACAGAAGTGCGACGCCATCATATGCGTTTCCACTGGTGGTGCGGCAACAATACCTTTAGAGAAGAGACTGGAATTAATACCCACCTTCAAGCCCGAATTGGCATCATTCAGCGTGGGTGCAGGACTAACAGGAAGATACGATTTTGAAGAACGAAAATGGATAAGAGACTTCGTCTTAAAACAAAACTATTCCGAGTTAGAGTACATATCCCGAACAATGCTTGAAAACGGAACAAAACCTGAACTCGAAATCTACGACACGGGCTTCATAAACAACGTCATGCTTCTAAAAGAAATTGGAGCACTCAAGGAACCCCTACACTTTAACTTCGTAATGGGAATTCCGGGTCAATGCATTCTCCCCACACCCAAAAATCTAATACACCTAGTGGAGAGCGTCCCCCCAAACTCCACTTGGCAAGCGGCGGGAATGGGAAGATACGCATTTCCCATAGCCGCGGTCACCATAGTACTAGGAGGTCACGTACGCGTGGGTATGGAAGACAGCATATACATCTCAAAGGGTGAACTCGCGAAAAACAATGCCCAATTCGTAGAGAAAGTCGTAAGAATGGCAGACGACATAGGAAGAGAAATAGCAACACCCAAAGAGGCCAGAAAAATACTACACTTAAAAAGTTAAACTCTTTTTTACTTTCTACAAACACACTCAATTGGGGTATACCTGTTTTAAGTGCAGATCCCTTTACCAAAAAAGCCAAAAAGTGCTATTTTAAACAAAAACATAAAGAATAAAGTTAGCTGTTCTGACCCAGCATTAACCTTGCGTAACTTTGGGTCTTCCTCTCCCAAGTTTCATGGGGGCTTTCTCCCAGGCAACGGTTGAAGCAGGCACATCTCTCTCCTGCTTTCGGTGGGGAGATGTTCCCGGTTGTGGCCCTGTCCTCTTTGGGCTTTTTCGAACTTCTCTGCATTCCGGGCCTGGCCGGAATCGGCTGCGCGGCACATATGTGTACGTTTGTTTTTGAAGAATGAGGGATTTAATGGTTTTTCTTTAACGTTAACTGTTGGAAGTTTCTCAAGTTAACAAGCTTTATTCCAAAATAGAAGCAGTTTTAACACCCCAAAAAAGAGGATGCGGTAAACACCCCTTTAAGCTATATCCGAAACTTTCTCCTCATATTAAATAGAGAGACTAGACGATTAATTTTGGTAACCTGTTTCTAATGATATCTTCTGCTTCCTTAACAATTTGTTCCATAAGTTCCTTCACTGTGGGAATGTCTGAAATTCTGCCAGCCACTTCTCCCCCTGCCATAGCTGAGTTTTCTATATCTCCTTTATCAATTGCTGCGAATCCCGCCATTTCGAGATTGAAAAGCTCTGTTTCCGATGCGCCCTCTTGTTCCGCCTTCCAAAGCCTTATTGCGGCCGGGTTCTTCATGTACCTAATTTTTCCAAAAAGACCCTTGGCCAAAACAGTATCTCTAACATCCTTAGTGTTTACGACATAATTCTTATAGGGTTGATGGAAATCACTCTCCTTGGTGGCAATAAAACGCGTACCCATTTGAACACCCACAGCACCCAAAGCCAAGGCAGCCGCAAGTGTTGCCCCATCACAAATACCTCCCGCCGCAACTACTGGAATTTTAACAGTTCTTACAACTTCTGGAAGCAGAACCATTGTATGTACAGGTTCATGGGCGACATGGCCGCCTCCCTCATGGCCAGAGGCTATCACCACATCGGTGCCAAATCCTTCGACCTTTTTCGCATGGTAAGGAGAGGGACATACATGAAAATGGTAAGCTCCAGATTCTTTTATACTCTCCACAAAGGGTTCCGGATTCCCTGCAGAGGTAACTACGACCTTCATTCTTCTTCTAACTTCCTCATCAGTTTCCCTGGCTTCAAGCCCCGCCTCTATCAACTCTTTCGAAATGGATTGAAACTCCACTGCCACGGGCACATTTATCCCAAAAACGCCCCCTGTTTTTTTGGTCATGTTTTTCACAGTTTCAATTGAGCGAAGCATCTGTTCTCTAGGAGTCTTTTCGGTGAATCCAAAAAGTGGCTTATCCATAAAGGCTAAATAACCCATCCCGATACTGGATATAAGTCCCAGTCCACCCGCGCTTGCAACGGCCGCTGCAAGATTTGTAGTGTTATGGGGCCCCATTCCCGCCTGTATTATGGGATATTTTATTCCCAGCATTTCGGTTAACTTGGTTTTAATCATTTAGAACCATATCCTTATAATTTTAAGCTAATTCTTTAAAAATCACTCTATATTAAATTTTTTTACTCAGTTGCAAGCTCTACCGGTATAAATTAAAAGTTCGAATGGTTCTAAATAGGTACTTTTTGATAGAAATGTTTTGAGCAAATTTTTTCGCTTTTCATATCGAGTGTTCTTTCAAGTTTACAAAGTCGTTGGCGGGATAATCCCCCACCTTCGTGGGGAAGTGTAAATGTGAAAGAAATATATACTCATACTTATTCTTAGATTACAAGAACTAACTATTTTGGAGAGGACTTGTCTTCTTTTGAGGCGAATTGTTTTGACAGAAAGTGGCGGCTTACTGAGCGTGATAGAATATACTATCGATACTGAGCTTGTGCCGGCGAATGTTGGTTACCTTCCAGAGTTTTTGCAAAAGTATTATCTCTCTCGTTACAAGGGTTACCGAAACTTTAGGGAGGTTGAGTTGTACACTGAGGGGGATAGGAACTATTTGACCTACAAGGTTTACATACCTAAAACAGGAAATTATGTTGAGGTCACACTTGAGGCGGGTATTCCCATTAGGTTAAGTATGAGGCCCAGCAGCGCAGATATCCCTAAAGCCTTTTTAGATGAGCTCTACGAAGACACACTTCTAATGGTTCAGGTCTTTGAGGAACAGATGGCCAATATTTCCCTCTACTTTGCATATGTGCAGGGAGAGAAGATGGTTCCCGAATCATCTAAGGCTAATAAGTGGGTTGATATTTTTTTCTCCCGAAGCATGTATGGAATATTTTTTATGTTCATATTTCTAAGCTACATCTTCCTCATTGTGTTCCAAGATTATGGACCATTACTTTTGGGAATTGTTCTTCTGTTGTTTGCCCTTTTTTCGGGTAGGTTAGCAGCGAGGGGTGACTGGGTAATCACCGAAGACCGACCAGAAGTTATTCTCCTACAATATAGTCTCACTATGGGGGAATACAAACAATTTTTGAAAACAAACGCAGGCAAAATTCCCGAAATAAGAGAAAAAATTTACAGGGACATAGTTTCAACGCGTAAAAAATTTACGTGCGAACTGGCAGAGAAAATATTTGTTGACTACGGCATTGAGTGCCAACCAGAAAGGCTATCGGTAAAAACGGTGAATGTTTGGCAACTTGTTAAAAGAGCTGCTGAAGCTTTCAGACTATCTATGCCCAAAATAGTTGTGGCAAACACTGAGGTGGCTAATGCTGCAGTTATGGGGCCTTCACCAAGACTGGGAGCCATAATCATAACCACTGGCATAATGCAGCAACTTGAAGAAGAAGAACTAATAAGTGTCATAGGCCACGAGTTAAGCCACCTGAAAAACCATGACCCCATAATACTATTCGGATTAGTCATTCTCGAATTTCTCCTCCGCTTCTACATATTCGCCTCCTACATAGCAGTGTTGGGTTATACCGGCTTTCTTCTCTATCTCATAGCCTTCCTTGCACTCGTTGTCAGCATAGGAAAAGTCTTCGAAGCCCGCTGCGATCTAGACGCAGTAAAGTACATTGGAAATCCCAAAGCATTTGCCAACGGGTTAAAAAAAATAGCCTACAAAAAACTACTCCCCATCTACAAAAGAGAACCATTTTACCGAAGATACAGAAGACTAGAATGGCTAGCATTCGACCCACACCCCCCAGCATACTACAGAATAAACCGCATTGAAAAAATCAGCCAACCAATAACAAAACACACCTTTTGGGCATCACTTTGCGACAACATTAAAGGCTTCCTAAAACCATAAACACAAAACACAATCCCCAAAAACTCAGGAAATAATAATTCAACTAAATGGGAAACGATAAAGAAATAGAAGGTAACAATGGAGGAGTTATTCCTTATAGAATTTGTGTGCGGGGCATCCGTGAAGACACTTTCCACAGAAGTCTCCACAAATTATACCCCGACAATCCTCCAGAAAAATTTGGTCAAATGCCCCAATACCCTTGCGTCCCTGTACAAAATCCTCAATAGTAATCTCCTTCTTTTCCCGGGGCGGTAACCTTTTTCTCGTCCGGGCCCCTGTTCCTCTCACCATAGCATATATGCCCATGATACACCTCACCTTATTGGGCTTGGAATACACATACTGTTTATCACCAATCCTCACTGTAAAGGTTTCATCAAGGGTTAAAGCCTCAGTTGGACAATCCTTAACACACTTATAATCACATTTTTCCGGCTGACAAAGTTTAGGGCCGTCATACATGGGATCAGGCATTAGGGGAGCATTAGTAATAATTGAGTTAAAGCGTACACGGGCACCAAATTTTGGAACCAAAACTAACCCATTAAACCCAAACTCTCCCAACCCTGCGGCCACAGCAGCGTGGCGATGAGAAAAGTCCGCCAAAAAGGTAACATAAGGCTCTAAAACCCTTTCAATGAATCGATACTGGGATATCATCCAAGTTGGGGGAAACATGAGGGACTTGTAACCCCTGAATTCTAACAACCGTTTCGCAGCAAGATTCCCTATTCTAGACATGTCAAAGTTTAACAATCCATAGCCGTAGAACAGATATGGAGCAATACTCTTGTGAGGCTGATTATACTCTCCCCAGACATCGCACACGCCATCCATTATCTTCATTCCGAAGGATATTACACATGTTGCGTCCGGCATATAATGTTGAGGATGAGTTTCCTTAGGGCACTCTTCAAATCTGGAGATAGGGGCGATACCCACTAGGTCAGCTCCCTGATCAAGAAGGAAATTTTTTATTTCAGAAGTCAACTCCTTATCGTACTCCAACTCTTATCCCTCCATGCAATTTGCCTACTAAATTAAGATTAATTTAACTCTTCTCTTATATATCTATTATCAAACTGAATGAACCCTGAATTCATTCAAAACCCAGAACAAATCTTCACCTCTCTACATAAATAATTAGTATTTGTAAGTCTTGTTCATAAGAATTTTAGCATATAACTCCAAGGATCTAGGGTAGTGATGCTACTTCCCGGAGAAATAATACGCCCAGAAAACCTACTATGACCAACTAACATTGCTTTTTTCCAGTTAAAATCATAGAAGATTTTTAATGCATATAGCTGCCACACTGAGGCCCATAGCTTTATTATGCTAACCGGGTTGGGCATCCACCCAAATTTTGACGTTGGCATCGTACCGTAGCATATTGCTTGTACACATCTGAGAGCGTAATACCGGACTGATTTTGGAGCGTCTACAGTATCTCTTAGTGTCAGCCAGCGGGCAAGCGGAGCGGTGAAAGGATATGAGAGCAACTGAGAGGATAAGGTATCCAAACTCATTTAGTAATATGTATCCTAAGATTTGGTTTAGAGCTGGTCATGTACAGCCGTAGTGAGCAATTACCCCGTCTGCCAGAATTTGAGCTGAGCCTCCACAATTTCTGGGATCAACGTAGAATGTATCATACTGGGTTAGAATAGCGGCCATTACAGAGGTAATATTAAACCTAGGGTGAGCATATATACTATAATACTATACTATTAGAATTTTTATTGATTCATTTTGTTTAAGTTCTTGTTTGGTGGTTCTTAGTTTGAAACTGATGCGTACAGGCGACTTTAACTAGTATTCTACGCCCCTCAATTTAGGCACATTTTTTACTAATTTTTTTAATTTTAATAATTATTAAAATTAGTAAAATATATAAACCTTCCCCATCACTTAATACCCCGACCTAAAATGAGCGAAAAAACAATGCGGGAAGCAGAAGAACTCCAATCTGCTAAATCAATAATTACACAGGCTTGGGAGCGGTTAATGGAGGAGCGAGGTGGCCTCCCAATGCTTGGAAGAATTCTCGCCACAATACAACTAAGCCCAGAACCCCTGACCCAGAAACAGATTAGCGATAAAACCAATTACAGTCTAGCTGCTGTAAGTCAAGCTCTTAAAAATCTTCTACAGTTTAACGCCATAAGACGCCACAAAAAACCCGGGGAAAGGACAACCTACTACTCGTCCCAATCCAGCTTCAGCCAAATGACAATTGCAGGACTACTAAAATGGGTAGAAACCAACAAGCAACTTCAGGAAAGCATCAAACAAGCCCAAAAAATTATGCAACACTTCAACCCAAGAAACAATGAAGAAATAAGAGAAAAACAGTATCTCACAAAACTACTCACAGATATGGAGAACACATTGAACCTATTACTCCAAATATTTCAAAAAACGATTGATGAACTAATAAGACACATTACATAAAAAAGGAAAAAGAAGCCGGGAAAGAAAAATGAAAAAGAGAAGAAAAGTTCCTTTCCCGGCTCTTGAGCGCAGCACCAGTTTGAGCGTTAATCCCCATTTTCGCAATTGTCCCAAAAATTTGGTTTTACTCCTCCTCTTCCTCCTCCTTCACTTTTTCTTTTTCGTGGAATGCGTCCTCAATATGTATGAATTGTTCTCTCACCATGTGATTTACTATGTCACGTGCTCCTGGTGGGAATCCCGAATCCTTAACGCCGCCCATTTTGAATGATATGTCTACCTGTCCTGGTTGTGTATTTATGAAGACGCCTGCGGTTTCTAGTTTTCGGGCAACTCTGTTTGCTTTGTCTAGATCCTCAGAATAAATTGAAGCGCGCATACCATAAGTAGTACTATTAGCAAGCATCACTGCTTCTTCCTCATCATGGAAGGGCACGACGCTTCTTGCGGGACCGAAGGCTTCTTCAACCCACATGAAGGGTCTCTTGTTTTCGTCGGGATCTATGACCTGCTCTTTGTTAAATTTTATTATTGTAGGTAGGTAGAAGGGGTCTTGGCGTTCGCCTCCAATTAAAAGCTTTCCTCCCTTGTTTAGGGCATCCTTCACCATAAAATCAATCATGAGCATTATTTTCTCCGAACCTAGAGGGCCAATGTCTACTGTAGGATCTAGTGGGTTACCCATTTTTAGTTTTGAAGTATAATTTACCATTGCATCTAGGAAATCGTCGAAAATACTGTCTTGGACTAGTATCCTCTTCATGCTAAAGCATTGCTGACCGCTATTTGTGAGTGCAGCTTTGACTACAAAGTTGGCGGCTTTATCGATGTTCACATCCTCAAAAATTATTCCCGCATCGTTTCCCGCCATTTCAAAAATGAATTTTTTGAACTTTCCCTGATTCATAAAGCCCGCGGCAAACGGCAGGGCACGCGTGCAGCTCTTAAGATACTCTGCATAATCAATAAGGAGCTGTTTCCCAACATGGCTACTACCAAAAAATAGGAATATGCTGACCATAGGATTAGATACAAATTCTGTAGCTGCCTCATCGCCGGGCATAACGGTTATCTCGGTAGCTTCGATTGGGAAGTCGTCTGCAACATCTCGGGCAAGCTCAAGGAGTATTAATGGCGAGAGTGGCACCGCACTTGAGGGCTTCAAAACATGGGAATTACCCGTCAACCAAGCGGCACCTATTGCCCATCCGGTAAGGCTGAAGGGGGTGTTTCTGGGAGTCATTGTGCCGCAGGTTCCTAAGGGGTGAAAAGCGGCTCTACTTTCTCCACGTATTGCTTGGATCTTTCTTTCTTCAATCATTTCTCCACGCCAATCAGCGTGTAGGTAGCCTTGAGATATCATACCTACTTCCCAATCGGCGTATTTTATTGGGAGACCTCCTTCTCTTGCAATGGTCTCCTTTATTTTTTGTCTTTTCAACCGTATCCTTCTTGAAACTCTTCTAATAAACTCTATTCTCTCATCTAAAGTGGTATTTCGCATCTTTTCCTCAAGTTTGTAAACTTTCTTGATTTTCTCTCTTAGAATATCCATGTTGTCCGCGGGTAACTCACCTATAATTTCACCTGAATATTTGTCCTTAACGAAAATTTTATCTTTGGAGGTGTTTACTATAGTCACCGCTACCAGCTCCTAACACTCTCAAGAGGTATTTTTGAATAATTGATGATATTTTTTTGAGCATAAAGTGGTCTGTTTCGACTGTTTTGCGCTTATTAAAAATTATCGTTGTTTGCAGAGATTAGTTCAACATATTTAGAATTTTAAGCTAAATATTCGAAATAAATGTCGAAATTGGTTATAATCATAAAACAAGCGAACTTTAATTATAAAATTGGGAAAAAAATTAAAAGGGGCAAAGAATTTTCTACGCTAATTATTCCCCACAAGAGGGCATTATAATGTTAGAGAGCGCAAAGCACCACCCTTCTTACTATGAACTGGTGGCCATTTCCGGTGAGGAAAACGTTAGAGATAATGCAATAGATCTCCTAGCTTACAGTCGAGACGCGAGTCCCTTCCAATTAGACTCTCCGGGAATTGTAGTCCGTCCCGGCTGCACGGAAGAGGTCTCAAAAATCCTAAAACTTGCTAATGATAAAAAAATCCCCGTAGTTCCAGCAGGGGCTAGAAGTAGTATCAATGGTGCCCCCCTCCCCCGTGTACCTAATACAATAATGCTTGATTTAACCCGCATGGACTACCTGAAAAAGCTCGACGAAGACACAATGACAGTTACCGTGGGTGCAGGTTTGAGGTGGGCTGAACTAATTCATTTACTGAAGGAAAAAGGTTTCAAACTGGGATTCCGTGGACCCTACGGGGGTAATGCAGGAACCGTTGGTGGCTCACTGAGCGGTAATAGTATTGGTTGCGGCGCCAGTAAGTGGGGTGGTGCCTGTGATTCCGTTGTAGGGCTGGAAGTTGTGTTGCCCACGGGCGAGATTGTTAATACAGGTAGTGGTTGGAATCCCAAAGCAAAGACTTTCGCCCGATATACCACATTCAATGACTTGACTGGATTGTTTCTGGGCGACCACGGAACCCTCGGTGTAAAAACTGAGGCAACTCTTAAAGTATACTATACTCCTAATGGAGTAGCCTTTGCGGACTATGGTTTTGACAGCATAGAAGACTGCGCTAAAGTTATGCATGAATTGCAGAGAAGGAATCTGGCTGAGGAACTCGTTTTGTTGGGCGACAGAAATTCAATTGATCTTTTGGCAAATTCCTATCTTGATTTCTATGAACACTTGGAATGCATTTTGGCGGTTATCATAGAAGAAGAAAATGAGGAAATAGCCAACAAAAAGAAAGATTTGGTAGACCAGATAGCTAAGAAGGATGGGCGGTCTCTGGGTACCTTTCTGTCTAAGGCTCATTGGACCGACATGTTCAACATGGTTCAGCCTCTTTTTGATTCTGGTTTCTGGTATAATACTTGCCATTTGAGACCCATCTCCACTCTACCCCAAACTGTTAAGGGTGCACTTAAGATCTTTAAGAAGTATGATGTTAAGAGTAAGGGTATGAATTGGATCATTAGTGCCCTGGGTGTGGATAGAAGCTACTGCACGGGTTGGATTACCCTCTTTATGGGCGACCCGAAAAACAAACCGCTAATGGAAAAGGTTTGGGGCGAACTTAAACAGATGGAATTTTCAACTGGTGGTGCTGTGCCCTATTGGTGTGGGCCCCTATGGGAGGGAGAGTGTCTTTCCCAAGTATCACCTAATTTCTACGGTCTTTTGAAGAAAATCAAAGGGACTCTTGATCCTAATAACATTCTGCATCCTTTAGTGTTTGGTTTGTGAGGTGTTTGTAGATGAATTTCAATGGTTTAGCTGACTATTTGCCGCAGATGGAAAAATGTGGGCGTTGTGGGGATTGTGCTTACTCAGTGAAGATCAGTACCGCTAAGAAGCATATTTCTATGCCCTGCCCCATAAGAAACATTCTGGGTTTTGAGACGTATAGCGCTCGGGGCAGGATAATTATTTTGAAAAAGCTACTTGAAGGAGAACTAGATGTTGATCCAAGCATTGTTCAGTGGGCTAATCTTTGCCTTACTTGTGCTAGCTGTAAAGAAACATGCTTAGCTATTGAGGGTGGTATTGACGTCCCCTCTATGATGGAGTGCCTGAGGAGGGAGCTAGTTGATGCTGGGTATTTCTTGGATTCCCACGCCAGCATAGAAAAAAACATTATAGAAAAATTCAATCCTTATGGGGAAGACCACCAAAAGAGACGAGAGTTTCTGGACTCAATATCAATACCTGAAAATGCGGATATAGTATACTTTGTGGGTTGCACCTCAAGCTATCGCAGAAAAGAAATAGCTAAATCCACCATAGAGCTACTCCACAAATCCGGTGTAGACTTTACAATCCTAAACGATGAGAGGTGTTGCGGGTCAACCCTCTTTAGGACTGGATTCGTGAAAACTGCGAAGGAATTTGCAAGGTACAACATTGATAAAATTAATGAGGTGGGGGCGAAAACAGTAGTTTTCTCCTGCGCTGGTTGTTATAGAACCTTTGCTAAGGACTACGCCCCACTATGGGATGGAAATAAAGTAAAGCTAATGCACGTTGTGGAACTTCTAAAGAAACTCAAGGACCAGAATAAAATATCATTCGCCAGCCCCAAAAAGATTAGAGTCACCTATCATGACCCCTGCCACCTAGGCAGGCATATGAATATCTTTGAAGAACCCCGCAATCTTCTAAAAGCCATAGCAAATGTTGAACTTGTGGAAATGAAAACAAATCGCAAATATGCACACTGCTGCGGCGCGGGAAGCGGGGTGAAGAAAGCATTTCCAGATATAGCAGTAAAAATATCTAAAGAGAGACTTATTGAAGCAGCCGAAACCAAGGCGGAAGTCCTCCTCAGCGCCTGTCCCTTCTGCAAAACAAACCTCATGGACGGTGCTGACAGCACTGGATTAAACGTGATGGACATCACTGAATTCCTGCTGAACAACTACACAAGTGAATCAAAAATGGTGCAGGATCTCCAAGAACAGTTAACTCTTGGTCAAAGATTCATGAAATATCTCGATGAGCACCCAAACATATTCGCAGATCTTGTAAAGGATTCAATAGTAGACTTCTCTATCTTCGACTCTCTTGAAAGCTTTGAGAGCGAAAAACCTCCCTTGGAAGCATTCCACGTAGTGCGAACCGAATACGGGATAAAAATAAACAACAGCAAGGCAAATGCTGCCGATGTAGAAATAGCTTTTTCACAGAGTGCAGTCAAAAACTTGGTATCCAGCAAAGACGAAAAGCAATACGCAAAAAGATTTGGGAAATTCTACAATGAACCTACGGAAGAAACTTGGATTGACTTCCTACTTAACCGAAGCACCAGAGTACTAATAAAGATGGGATATGGAAAGTTTGCCAGAGAGGCGGGTATTCTAGAAGATGAGGATGCCTATTAGTTAAACGATATACTCTTTTTTCGGCTTTAAGTAATGTGGTAAGAAAAATATAATGGGTAGCAAAATGTTTTTGCCACCTCTAAGACTATTTTTTATGTTCATACTTCTAGAAGGGGATTAGATTGCCCAAATTGTAGGATAGTACCGTGAAATAGCTGGGGAACATCAGGAAGATTAGGAGTAATATCACAGTAGTAACTGCTAATGGTACATATATGTTGTCTAGTTCTCTTCCTGAACATCCTTCGATTATTGTCGCCGTTATTCCTCCCACTATTCCCGAAATAAGGATTAAGGTGAGTGTTGGGATAACTGGGGGTGTGGTTAGAAATATGCTTAGGGCGAGATAAGTGGCTATAATTGGGCTAAAATTATGTAGTAGCCAGATTGTTAACCACTGGTTTGGTGGCGCACTGGGCCAGAATCCAAAGAAGCTAAAGTAGAATATAACTAAGAAGGCTGACAGAAAAGTCATTATGAACACGGTTAAAGATCCTTGAATGCTTCGTGTGCATCCTCTAATGGTGTATTTATGTTTTCCCCATTTTTGGCCAACGATAGTGGCTAAGCCGTCGCCATAATACATTGCGAATAGTCCTATTGCTGCTATTGTGAATAGTGGCCAGTAGGCTCCTCCTGCGGAGTAGGCGAATGCGGTTACAAGGATGCCTATGGAAATTATGTAGTATAGTGGTCCGTAGATGTGTCCTGCAGCGTAGTCTTCGGCCCTTGCCATTACTTCGAACATGGACTTCATGCTTTTTATGGGGGACTTCGGGGATGAGAAGAATATTAGTATTCCCATCACTAATGGTATTATGGGTATTATCTGTGGGTTTATGAAGAAGGGGCAGAATAGTATGGCGTCTCCTGCGAAGAAGTGAATCATTTTTCGGGTGAAGCTGGGGTCAAGGTTTTTCTTTTTTCTGAGGACTTCTCCCGCGCCTATCACTGCGAATACGAAGCCGAAAACAATTATTAGAACTATGATGTCGAAGATTATTTCCCAAAGCGACGTGTAAACCAATAATCTCTTCCTCCTTTTCCAATGGGTGATTACTATGAATTTAAAACAATTCTTTGTTTTTAATTGCTTAAAATAGTTTCTGATGTTTACGCTTTTCGGTTTGAATATACTCCTTTTAAAACAGGTTTTCATTCTTCCAAGGCTCTTCAGCATATAATGGTTTACGCGAAAACCTATGTGTTTAGAAGACTTTAACGTACGTAGCTTTTTATATACAAACTGGCGGTTTAAAATTTGCTATATTTTCGCTGTGAAAACATATTTTCATTCTTTATCTGTAATGTGTAGGAGTATGTGGGTTTGTCAGAGACGCCTAAGATATGGGGGTTTGCTATTTTTCTGGGGTTTAGACATAGTACAGGTTATATTTTTGGCTTTTATCTGTGTCTTCTTCTTTTTGTGGGATTAGGTTTAGTTTTTGTTTAAGTTGTTGGTTTTCCTTTTTTAGGTTTTCAAGTTGATTTCTTAGGTCGTACATGGTTTCTTCTATGCTGCGTACCGTTTTTTCTAGAGCTTTGGTTCGCCACTCGTCTCGTTCTTGTAGTAGCTGTTTGAACTTGTTTTCGCTTTGTGCTCTGGTGATTCTGAGGGCTTCTGTTAGTCGGGCTGTTCTTTCTCGGAGTTCATTGTTCTCTTTTAACAGGCTTTGGTAGGCCTTGGATTTTTCTCCTCCTCTGAGTTCGTTTAGTTGTTTTTCTAGTTCTTCTTTTTCCATTCGAAGTTTTTCAATTTCTTTTTGTGCAGTTTCTGAAAATATGATGTGTGGGCTTTGTAGTGGGTGTGTTTCTAAAATTGGTTCTTCTCCGAATTTTATGCGGTGGAGTTCAGCGAATAGTTGGTCTCTTTCGGTCTCTAAATCTTCGACTCTCTGCTTTAATTCCAAAATTTTCAGAATGAGAGGTTCCTCATCGGCGGGTTTAATTAATAGTACGAGTTTGTGTATTTTATTTAACATTTGGGTTAGAGCGTTTTGGCTTAAATGAAATGCTCTAGCAGCGTTCAACTCGTTATCCCCTATTATTTTGGCAAAAGCTTCCAGAGACTCTATGGCAGAGGCGTAGCTCTCCTCTATTTCTATGCTTTTTTCAGGGCATCCCTGAAGGGAAATGTTTTTAATGGATCGGATTAATTCTCTCAGTTGGTTAATGTTTTCCCCTGCCCTTTTTCTTAGCTCAATGGGGCCTTCCTCGCTGCTAAGGGCTCTATCAATGTTAGCCTCTGTTTCAAACCATTTCAGAAGTTTCTGCACCTTGAAAATGTTTTGTTCCAGATTTTCTGTTTCAATCATTCCTCTAACCCCGCTTTTATAAACCTCAGACGAAGTTGTATCGTGGTGGAGGGGATTCGAATAGTTATTGGGCAAGCCTAAATATAATTGTTTATATTATGGCTTTTATTTTTCAGTAATACGCAGAGGTGTGTATCAAATTTTTTCAAATTCTCCAGAGGGGCCCCGGCGTAGTTTCCCAAATTCTTCTTTAACTTTTTCTAAACTTTGGCTGTCCAGTACTGGGCCATCCTTACAAACTAAAAGGTGACCTATGCCGCAGCTTCCGCATAAGCCAAATCCACACTTCATATACCTTTCAAGAGCCGCTTGCAGTGGGGTGCCTTTCTTCTCTGCTAACTCGAATATCTTGTAAATCATTTTTTCTGGTCCGCAGGTATAAATTTGGTCGTAACTGTTTTTTTCAACGATGTGGGTAGCTAGGTCGCTGGCCATCATTTTAAGTCCTGCGCTGCCATCGTCTGTGCATATCATAAGCTGGTCTTTTCCTACTAATTTTTCTATTTCCCTTTTGAATAGTAGCTCTTGTTTGGTTTTGGCGCCTATAATTACCGTGGTCTCTTTATTCTCCTTAATTAACAGTTTAACCAGAGGCAGAAGGGCGGCTACTCCCACTCCGCCTCCCACAACCAGTACTTTTTGACCGGTAATGGTGAAGCCGTTGCCGTAGGGCCCCTTAATTCCTATTTCATCATTCTTTTCCAAACTGCTGAGTGCTTCTGTTCCTTTGCCTACACGTTTAACTGTTATTCTTGGAGGGTTAATATTGGACACACTCATAGGGATTTCATCTATTCCCGGAATCCAAATCATTAAAAATTGGCCAGGCTTGGATTTGGAGGCTTCGTCGTCTTGGAAGAATAGGCTCTTTATGGTTGGCGTTTCCTGTTTAGTTTTAACGATTCTTACAATTCGAGACTTATTAATCAATTTCAGCCCTCCTTGTGTGCGATGCCCACTATTTCATTAATGTTTTGGTATCCCTTTTTCTCAAGATATCTTTTGATGCCGTGTGATATCTCGCGGAAAATTTGAAACCCGTTCACCATTGCGGTACCAATTTGAACTGCTGTTGCACCTGCTAAAATATGTTCTATGGCGTGGCTCCAGTGGAAAATGCCCCCTACTCCCACTATGGGAATTTTTACATGCTCATATATTTCATAGATGCATCGCACCGCAATAGGTCTTAATGCTTCGCCGGATAATCCACCGACTCGATTAGCCAAAACTGGTTTACAGGTATTTATATCTATAGCCATAGCCCTCACAGTATTTATTGCGGTGAGTATGTCTGCCCCGGCTTTCTCTGCTTCGACAGCTATTTCTACAATGTCTGTCACATTGGGGTTCAACTTAACCAGAATGGGAATCTTTACCTTTTTTCTAACCTCTTTAACTATTGCACCTACAAGCTCACAGCTTTGGCCTATTATAGCCACCTCGCTGTGGGGGCAAGAAACATTAAGTTCAACGGCATCCGCCCCAGCTTTCTCCATTAGGGAAGCAACATATGAAAATTCTGAGGGCGTGCCTCCGAATACACTTGCGATAACTGGAACACCTCCCCTTTTTGCTATTCTCAGTTCTTCTGCAAAAAACTTCACGCCGGGATTGGGTAATCCCATTGCGTTTAGATAGGTGTTTTTGGACACCTCAGCTAGACAAGGATTTTCGTAGCCTTTTCTGGGCTCCGGACCTATAGATTTGGTGACGACGGCTCCAGCTCCTTCATTTGCCGCTCTTAAGAGAAGCTTTCCTGAGACTCCTATTATTCCGGATGCAAGCATGGTTGGATTGGGCAGTTTAAGGTTAGATAAGCTAACTGAAATATTGGCCAATTTTAGACCTCCGGCCCTAGTTTCAACAATATTCTTAAGGAAGCAATCTAAATTTCACTTAACGCTTAAATTTACTATGTTCACGGAAAAAATGGTCTTTATGGGTTAAAAGGATTTCAATGGTGCGGATGGGATAGCAATGAGAGTTTACTTGACAGAAAGTGCGTTTGGCGTTTTTGCACTGGATCAGGATGGAAACCTATTAGCTTCCTCCTTGTGGCCTGAAAACGTTTCAAGTGCGGTAGAGAAAATCATTCAATTGCAGGAAGGAGGGGTGGTTGAGGAGCTGTTAAATCTGGTCGACAATTTCAAGGGTCAGGATGTAACCTTTGTTTTAGAGGATGATTTACTCGCTAGAAATCTCAGGGATAAAATGTATGTGAAGGTTGAAGTTGAGAAGCCCTCTGTTATTGCGAAAAAATTCAGAATGGCTCTGCGGGATTATGTTAGTAGAGTGAGAAGCGGGTTATCCGAATCAGAGTTTAATGAGCTTCTTTGGGAAATTAACACCCACTTAACTCGAATTAAGATTAAGGAGGAGGGAGAAAAGCGGGACAAAATGATAGTGCAAGCTGTGTTCTCACTTGACGACATTGACAACACTCTAAACCTATTCTCCACCCGTATAAGGGAATGGTATAGTCTCCACTTTCCGGAATTGGACAAAATTGTATCCAGCCATCAAGCCTTTGTGCAAATAGTGGGCGAACTAGGACTCAGGTCGAATTTCACTACTGAAAAATTAAAGAATTTACAGAGACTCCCCGATGAAACAGTTTCAAAAATTATGGACGAAGCCCGTAAATCAATGGGAGCAGAAATTTCAGAGGATGATATGGAAATTCTGAGAGAAATCGCGGGGGAAACTTATAGACTATTCGAATTGAGGAGGGAGGTTGAGAGGTACATATCTGAAATGATGAAAGAAGTGGCACCAAACGTTAACGGCATAATCGGCCCCCTTCTAGGTGCTCGACTAATAAGTTTGGCGGGAGGGATTAATGAGTTAGCCCGGTTGCCCTCAAGCATAACCCAAATCCTAGGTGCTGAAAAGGCCCTTTTCCGTAGCAAAAGGACTGGTGCACCGCCACCAAAACATGGAGTAATCTTCCGACACGCGGAAATTAACACTGCTCCTTGGTGGCAGAGAGGCAAAATTGCCAGAGTTTATGCTGGAAAACTCGCAATTGCCGCACGAATTGATGCCTTCACAGGAGAATATGTCGCAGAAGAATTAAAAGAGGATATTAAACGAAGAATCGCACAGATAAAAGCTAAGTACCCTAAACCTCCGCCACACAAACCCAAAAAAACCACACCCCCGGTCAAAAGGAGGGGTAGGGCGAGTGGCAGTAAGATAAGGCGTAAAAAAGAAAAATAGTGTAAGGTGGATAAATTGATTGTAGAACCTCACAACAGATTCAAAGGCGTATTTCTGGTTGAAGGTGATGATGGCGTGAAACGCCTTGCAACGCAGAACATTTCACCGGGATTCCAAGTTTACGGCGAGAAACTAATTACCTATGAGGGAAGAGAATATCGTTTATGGGAGCCCTATCGAAGCAAATTGGCGGCCTCCATACTCAAGGGAATTGAAACGGTTCCCATAAAAGAGGGCGACAAAGTATTATATCTGGGTTCAGCTTCTGGAACCACTGCTAGCCACGTAGCAGACATAGTGGGAAAAGATGGGCTCGTATTCTGCGTAGAGTTTTCACCTCGCGTAATGAGAGAATTGGTTAGAGTATGTGAAAAGAGGAGGAACATGATTCCCATACTTGCAGATGCCAGATTTCCAGAAAAGTACAGAATGCTGGTTGAACAGGTTGACAACATTTATAGTGATGTTGCTCAACCCGAGCAAGCCGGGCTTCTTGCGGATAACTCTGAAATGTTTCTTAAGAGTGGCGGCTATACCTTGTTAGCCATAAAGGCGCAAAGCATAGATGTGACAAAAGAACCCGCCATAGTTTTTAAAGAGGAAACTAATGTTCTTAGGGAAAGAGGGTTTGAGATACTGCAGGTTATCAATCTAGAACCCTTCGATAAGGCTCACGCCATGGTGCTAGCAAAATTCAAATAGCCTTCCCCAATGTTGAAAAAGCAAGCTTGGAATATTATGATTGGAAGATTCGCAGCTGTGGGTCGCGATTTTCATGAAACTAGACATTCTCGCAAAGATATGGAAAAGTGAAATTGACAAGATAAACGACCACTTACCCCGAAATTATAAGACATTGGAGACGCTTTTGGAATCCAAGGATCCCCACGTGATAACTCTTAATGGGGATAGAATTCCTTTTGAGAGGAAAGAACTGGAGTTCTTAGCCAGCATAGTTCCCAAGGAATTTCATGGAAGAATTCAACTTCCCATAGTCTTTATCAGAAGAATAGATATGGGTGAGGGCGTTTTCAGTATCGGTGGGGGCAAAATAGAACAGGCGGTGGTAATGAAACTGCTAGGTGAGAAGAACCCTTTCTCAATGGAGGAACACAGTTTTCTTCCCTACATTTACCGTCATCAGGTGCTTGAAGTAAGGAAAAAAATAAGGTCGCTTACCACCATAGGCTTTGCAACTACTAAAATTAACCTCAGGAATTCTGACTTAAGAGAAGGAATAATTTAAATGGACAGCATTTTTTTCGAATTTGAACTAAGCTTCACCTTCTCAGATTCATGCCTTAATATTAGTTATACGGAAGTTTTTTATATCTATGATTTCTTTTCGTAAAATAATAATAAATCATTAAAATAGTTAATATATATAGCAATCAGAGCACTCAAATGCTTTGAATTTGAGGTAACCGATTTGACGCCAGAGCGTCGAGAAATAATACAGGATATTAAAAATATTTTGTTGAGAGCGGGCTACCGGGTGAGCGTAAATACGGATCTTAGACCAAGTTGTTTCGATATAGTGGCCCGTAGAGGAGAAAGTTTACTTCTTTTAAAAGTGCATGAAAATATTGATGCGTTTAAAGAGGACGCTGGTAGGGAACTAAAAATTCTTTCCAAAATGCTTTCCGCCTCGCCTATAATTATTGGAGAAAGAACGAGAAAGGAGCCGGTGCAGGACTGGTTTTTATATGAGCGGCACGGTCTACCTGCTATTAATACTGAATCTTTTGAAAGGTTTATTGAAAAGAACATCTTCCCCATAGTGTTTGCCAAAAGAGGCGGATTGTATGTAAAAATAGATGGGGAGTCTCTAAAAAGGGCCAGAGAAAAAAAGGAAATGTCTTTCGGAGAATTGGCAAATTGCGTTAGAGTTTCTAGAAGAACCATATACGAGTATGAGAGAGGGGGTATGGATTCCACTCTGGAAACCGCCATAAGGCTTGAGGAAGTGTTAAATGTTCCATTGGCGGTTCCTTTCAACATTGTTTCGTGGTTAATTGAAGAAGAGGAAATACCAGATCAAGAAGCCGAAGACGAATTAGAAGAAGAAGTACGCCAAACTCTTCGCGAGCTAGGACTAAA
Source organism: Candidatus Jordarchaeia archaeon (assembly GCA_029856435.1). Taxonomy (GTDB): domain Archaea; phylum Asgardarchaeota; class Jordiarchaeia; order Jordiarchaeales; family Jordiarchaeaceae; genus Jordiarchaeum. The sequence goes on along the minus strand of JAHQXB010000155.1, from coordinate 32,297 downwards.
AGTGGTTTTCGCTAGGAAGGCTCCCTTTGACGCCTTAACCGCAGATCAGAAAGACCAAAAAAAAGTGGTAATTACCGGTTTAGGCTATGCTCAGGAAAAAAGAATTGAGCAGAGAATAACCTCGATAGAGAAGGTTTCACAGGTTGCGCAAAAATATGCGATGTTTGTTCTTGACGACTGCAAGATTAAAAACATTTCAACCGAGATCCCGGTTATACCAAAAGAAGAACTTCAGGCAATCGAGGAGCCGGAAGACCTTTTTAAATTGATATATGAGAGGCAAGGTCTCAAAAGTATTAAAAACTAAACTATCTGTTTTTAAAATCATCCAAAACTTTCTGCTTCAGTCCATCCAAAATATTTTTTGCTGTAATCCAGGAATGCCTAACGAAATTGGGAAGTTCGCCGTGTTCTCTGGCCCATTCCTTTAAAAAGGAGATTGTTTTGGGATCGTGGCAGTACCCTGATCCAACATCACCAAACCTTTTTAGCTCCCTTATTTTTTTATCGCGTTCCACTTTGGCTATAATTGAGGCAGCACTCACTACTGGAATTTTGTAATCTGCCTTATGTTGAGAAACCAATTTGGTGTCTACTACAAGACTATTTTTAATCATTTGAGAGAACCTTTCTGGGTTAACATCAGCAGCGTCGACATACGTGACGTCTGGCTTAAGCTGATTTATTATTTCGGCAAAAATTTGGGCCTCAAGCTTATTTAGGTTTAAACCATTGGTTCTAGCGGCGTCAATTTCTTCTGGGTACCTTATTTTAACTTCCACTTTTACTGCATGCTTAAGTATTTCAAGTGCTAGAGCTTCCCTTTTAGAAGGTTGAAGGAGCTTCGAATCTTTCACTCCCAATTTAACTAATTCTGGAATATCCTCCTCCCTAACTAGAACTCCAGCGCAGACAATAGGTCCTAAAACCGGTCCCCGGCCAGCCTCGTCCACTCCAGCAATAAACATAGAAGTCTCTCTCCAATATTTCATCTTCGGAAATCTCTATGAGAAAGTTAATTACCACTCATTTAAATCATATGGTCTGATTAAGGTGGTTATTCAAGTTGGAAAATTACCGAATAACTATTCATCACGAAGGCAAAGTAGATTTCTACACATATAGTCCCCCCATTGAAAAGCTTGGAGCTGGACGCCCCTTACCCAAGGCGCCAGTTTTTTACAATCCTGCTATGAAGCTGAATCGTGATATCGCAGTGTATGCAGTGAGGGCTCACCAACAGTTAACGGGAAGAAATTTGAAAATCTGTGAGCCTTTAACTGGATGTGGGATTCGCGGTATTCGATTCGCCTTAGAGATTGAGGGGGTAGATGAAATAGTAATTAATGACCTCAGTCCTGATGCCTTCAATGTCGCTAAAAGAAATGTGGAGATGCATAATTTACAGGGTAAAATACAGGTTTTTAATAAGGACGCCAATCTTTTCCTTGCAGAAAATGCTGCTTATGGTAAAAGATTCGATGTCGTTGACATTGATCCATTCGGTTCTCCAGTTACTTTTCTAGACTCCGCCTTAAGTGTGCTGCGTAAAAATGAGGGTTTGCTGTGTTTAACTGCCACTGATATGGCTCCCCTGTGTGGGGTACACAGAGACGCCTGCTTAAGGAAGTATGGTGGGGTTCCATTAAGAACCATGTACTGCCATGAAGTTGCAGTAAGATTGCTCATTTCCTGCGCTGTTCTGAGTGCGGCAAAGAGGGAAATAGCTCTAACACCTCTTCTCTCTCACTCAACTGACCACTATATCCGCACTTACCTAAAAACTAGTTCTGGAGCAGAGAATACAAATGAATCAGTCGAACAGTTAGGCTACCTCATTCACTGTCCGCATTGCCACTTCCGTCAACTAAAACCCGGTATAGCCAGAACATTAACTGGTAAATGCCCACTTTGCGGGGGAGACATCTTAATTGGAGGCCCTTTGTGGTGCGGTAAAATACAATCTCGAGAGTTCGTGTCTCAAACTTTGGAAAATGCTAAAAAAGAGGGTGATAAAAAATCCATAAAACTTCTCAGCACAATTCTTGAAGAGTCAGACTCACCCGCTACCTACTATGATTTACATCTTATATGCGATCAGCTTAATCTTCCCTGCCCCAAGTTGGACAAAGTTATGATTAGGCTAAAGGAGCGCGGCTATTTGGTGACACGCACCCATTTTAAAAACAATGCACTAAAAACAAATGCGCCTATTTCTGAAATATTACGTGCAATAAGAGAAGCTCAGTAAAATTAAAATATCCTGCACTCAAAGTGTAAACAAATACGCCCATATTTTGACACAAAATATGATTCTATTTAGAAATGCTTTAACGCATGTGTTAGCTGGTGAGTGACTCTTGGTAGTTTGTAAAAAAGGGAAGACTATGAGGTTTTATTGGAAAATATTCCTTAATGGAGTCAAAAATCTCAAAATAAATTTGGTTTTACTAGGTGAAGGTAATGAAACATAAAAATGAACACGGCAACCATCAACATGAGAATGAGCACGAAAATCAACATGAAAAACTTGGAACTCAACGCTTGAAGCCTCTAATTTCCCACTGGATAGAACACAATACAGGCCACTTAGAGAAGATAATAGAGTATGCCAGAATACTTGAAGAGAGTGGCGCAAGCGAGGTCGCTGAGCATCTGAATGAGGCTGCGGAACACTTGCAAAAATCTATCGAAGCTCTCAAATCCGCACTAAGACACGTTTGAATGGAACTTATAGAGTCTCCATCCAAATATTCTAAGCGTCTAAAATAGTTGAATAAATAGCAAATATTAACTTACAGTTTTCCTTATGCTTCCTCCAATGCATGTTTCCTAGGTGAAATAACAACTTATGAGATTTCCAGTTTGCGATAATTACAAGATCAATTTCCTCACAATCCCTTGATAGCGCACTACCATTGTATTTGAGATAATAAAAGGTATTACTCATCTCTTCTTTTGCTTCTCAGTTGCACTATCTAAATCGCCCAGTTGCCTTAAATGATGGTTCATTTTCTTTTTTTCGGGCGCTTCTCTTTTTTACTATTTATGATTTCGTATAGGACCTCGTTGACCAGATTTTCGGCAGAGCTAGGTTCAATGTTAAGCTTAACGGATACGTAGGGTGATTTTACAGGTCCAAAAACGTCAAAAACTTGACCAACTTCCTTCATTTCTTTAGTTACCACCTTGGAACCAATTCTGGGAGCAAAATTTACGTGCAATATCGCGTTGCCACGCGGGGTTATATGTAGGGGTTTTCCAAGTCGCCTCAATTATTATCCTCCTTGAACCTGTATATAGGTCTCAGTTAATACATTACAATCTCTGCCAAAAACATAAAGAATGGAAGATGCACTTCTATTGGCTTCTTTCCTTTTTCCTTTTTCTCGCTTTACTAAGAATTCTGCCTATGGTCTTAATCACTTCGTTTTTCTTCAGGTCATCTTTATTAATCAAAATCCTCCCGCGTTTATTCCACCAGTTACTGGGGTGAGCTGATTGAGGTTCTATTTCAAATTCGTAACCCAATCTTTTCGAAATTAGGGCCAGTTCCTCTATACTGGGCGCCGGTACGGAAATGCTGATAGGCACTCTACGGCCGCTGGCTCTGGTTAGTCTTGAATCAAAATACTCTGGATAAAGTATTATTCTATCTTTTCTCTTCATTTATGCCACCTAGGCAATAGCCAGAAGATTTATCTCTTTTTTAGCGGTTATGTCGTATATATGCCTGATAATGTTTTTAAGTTTGCTGATTCCTTGGTTTTATGGTGTTATCATTGCATGAATTATCCACAGCTGTTTCCATCGTAGAGACGGTGACCCGAGTAGCAGAAGCGAATAACGTGAAAAAAATTTTAGAAATTAATGTTGAGATAGGTCAATTCACCTTCATTAATCCAGAACAGTTAATTTTTCTGTTCCAGATTGCAGCCGAAAAAACACCCCTCTGCGAATCTAAACTAAACATTAAAATTGTTCCGGGAAAACTTCACTGTCAAGATTGTGGGTATTCCGGAGACGCGGTTTCAGAGGAAGACCAAAAAAAGGCACACCTTCTTCCGCTAGTGGGTTTCACCGCCAGATGTCCAGTGTGCAACAGCAACAACACTGACATAATAGGTGGCAGAGAATTAAATATAAAGAATATTAAGGCAGAAGTCGGCGAAGACAGCCCATAAAATGTTAAAAAACTATGGAGTCGCGAATAAAAACATCATAACAAAAATTCTGGCGCTACTTCTAGGATTTAATTAGAACCGCGTTAATCACTCCTACCTGTCCGGGCCTACTTGTCACTCTTGCTTTTCCCAACTCTGTATCAATTATTGCCCCGCGTGTTATCACTCCTCTTCTTGAGAAATCTATGTTAGCTGGGTTTTCCTCTACATTAAGTATCTTTACTTTTTTGGTCTTCCCAGTTTTTGGGTTAGTTACATTTGCATATTCGCTGAAGGCCAACTTGATTTTTCTGTTGTTACCTCTAGCTCTAATAATTTTCTTTTTTTCTGGACCCAGTTGGGGTCTTGCTTCTTCTCCTCCAAGATCTCTTTTCTTCTTTTTGCTGAACGCCTTTAATCTTCCTCCAGTAGGCTTACGTTTGGATCTTGCTCTCCAGTTAACCATATAATCACCAAGTTAGGAATCGTTTTACGTAGTTTTATTATTAACCTTTTCTATCCAAGAGTTTTATGGCAATTAATATAAGCTTTTCCAGATTACTGGAACGTTAAGGCGGTCTATATGAGTCGCATTGATCTAGCTATGGGAGCAGGCGGCACGGCTATGAGCCGCCTAATAAAGGAAACTATACTTCCCTCCCTCACAAAGCACAAGGTGCATGGTGGCGTGGGTTTGGACGAGCTAGATGATGGGGGAAGTATCCCTCTCGGAGACATAGATATAGTGGTTTCTACGGATGGGCACACCGTAAATCCACTTTTTTTCCCAGGTGGAGATTTAGGAAGACTATCAATATCTGGCACCATTAATGATATTGCAGTTATGGGGGCCAAACCCGTAGCTGTTACCTGTGCGTTGATAATTGAGGAGGGTTTTCTCATCGATGATCTGACCCGTATCCTAAAATCGATGAATGATACTTGCGAAGAAGCCGGCGTCCCAATAATTTCTGGAGACACTAAAGTTATGCCTCACGGTCAGATTGACAAGATTGTTGCAGCCACCACAGGAATAGGAATAGTGGAACACGGTAAAATAGTTCTAGACTCTGGAGTCAAGCCAGGAAACAAAATTATAATAACGGGGACAATCGGCGACCATGGAATAGCGCTACTAGCTGCTAGAGAGGGAATAAGCTTTGCCACGGAGCTCCAATCTGATGTGGCCCCAATCTGGAGTGTCATCGATAAAGTTCTTAGTGTGGGCGGTGTGACTGCAATGAAGGATCCCACAAGGGGCGGTTTAGCCTCTGCACTGAATGATTTTGCCAGCAAATCCAAAACTGCAATCTATATTAATGAAGAAGACTTGCCCATACGTAGCGAAGTTATCGCTGCTTCAGAAATGTTGGGAATAGACCCTCTAGAGGTAACATGTGAGGGTAAAGCAGTTATAGCTATTGACGGCGACTTGGCAGAGGAAGCTCTAAAAGTTATAAGAAAAACGAAGTATGGTAAAAATGCGAATATAATAGGAGAGGCGAGAAGCGATAAGCCGGGACGGGTAATTATGAACACTTCTGTTGGGGGTAAAAGAATAATTGAAACACCGTATGGAGAGCCGATTCCTCGTGTCTGCTGATAAAATATTATGATTCAAATTCTTCAGGCTCTTGGGTGGCTTCTGGTTGGACCTCTAATCGGGTCTGGATGCCTTCCTTCCTTATTCTCCATCTTAATTGTTGTTTCAGTCTCCTAGGTTCGTGGTCGAATCCAAAATAGTCTGCAAACATTTCTGTGGTTTGGAAAATTTTGGTTCTGCCAGCTCGTTCAAATTTTAAAAATCCTAACTCCTCCAGCTTTTTGATATGTTTATAGCTGTGTGAGCCTCGAGCCTTTGCCACTTTAGATTGCTCTATTGGTTGCTTCAGAGCGATATAGGCAAGAGTTTTTAGTTCGCCTAAGGATAATAATCCACGCGAGGCCACATTACTTATTTTGTTAGAGTAGCTGGGCTTGAGCTGCAATACATACTTACTGCCGGGCAGTGCAACTATTTCCAATGCGCTGTTTCTTTCCTCATATTCCCGTATGAGCTGTCTCACTAGCTCGTCCACGTATTCCAAATCATCAATTTTTGCAACCTCTGCAATTTGCTCAATTGAAAGGGGTCTACCAGCAGCGTATAACGCAGCCTCAATAATCATTTTAGCATCCTTTGCCATTTTTCCACATCCATTATGTAGATCTCTCCGAACTGTCTTTCTTGCCAGATGTGTATTTTCCGTCTAAGATATAGTATAAGAATACTTAACAGATTTCTAACAACTTCAATGGGGTTTCTTTTGTTAACTAGCTCTGAAAATTTGGTTATCTCCTTCTCGCCGCAAATAATTTTTACATAAATTTGTTCTATGTATTCTTCAATGTTGAACTTTGAAGGCTCAAAAACGAATGGTTCTGGCGTGATTTCTTCCTTTAAAGGTTTCTGAATAACCTTTTTTGTTTCTTCGCTAAGTAGAACTCTCTCCAAAGCTACTAATAGTTCCTCAAGACTAACTTTCCTATTTATTAACCTATAAGGCATAGGGATTGGTGGTAAATTGAGGTCTAAATCCTCCTCTTTTTCCTCCCTCTCATCCTTTTCCTGTCCCAGTTTTAAAAGCAGTTCAGATTTTATCCTATGAATAATTGATGCTGTCAGTAGAGCCTTTCCAGAAACTGTATAATTAACCATTTCTTTTTCACGCATTTTTTCTAAAAAGCTCAATAGTATTCTGCTAACGTTAATCTCCCAAGGATCCGCAGCTGTTTGGGTGGTGTCTACTAGAAGTGACCACGGTGGATGTATCCAGAAGGGTTCCTCCTGCTTTTGTTCAATCATCTTCTTCCCTCACCTCCTCTTCCATACTTAGAGAAACGACATCTGAAACACCATCACGACACATCACGCCAAACACCCTGTCTGCTTTAGCTATGGTAATATCGCGAAGGGATACCAGTATTAACTGTGACTCCTTTGAATATTCCTTAAGTAATTCCGCTACTCTGTTTGCGTTGTCATCATCAAGGAAGGCATCTATTTCATCCATTAAGTAGAATGGTGCCGGCTGATACTGCTGTATGGCAAATATGAGTGCAATTGCTGTTAGAGATTTTTCGCCGCCCGACATGGACTCTATTCTCTTTACCTCTTTTCCCGAGGGGCGGGCCTCTATGTCAACTCCTCCCAAGAATGGATCTGCTTGGTTTTCGAGTATGAATCTTCCTTCTCCGCCTGGAGAAAGCCGTGAAAATATTTTTTTGAAGTTACGCTCAATGCTGTAAAATGTTGCGAGGAAACTTCTCTTCTTGTCCCTCTCTACTTCTCTTATGAATTCCATTATGCTTTCTCTCTCTTTTATCAGCTCCTCTCTTTTTCTTAGCATTTCTTCGTATCTGGCTCGTTCCTGCTCATAGAGTTGGATAGCTAACATGTTGACTGGCTCAAGGCTCTTTTTCTCCGCTTCCTTTCTTTTTATTAGTTCCCTTAGCTCGGCGACGTTAACTTTTGAGACTTCTTCGGGTTTGAAATCCATGAACTCTCTGGCTTCACTGTTGAGTTCTTGAATATCCTTTTCTAAATGTTCTTTTTCCACCATTAACCTGCCTAGTTCGAGTTCTGTTGAGTTAGCCTTACGAATGGTTACCTCCAATTCGTTTCTTAAAACTGATGTTTCCTGTTTGAGTTTCGCTTCTTCTTTTCTTAGTTTTGAAATATTTTCCTCAAGTGTCCTTTTCTCCTCTTCCAGTTTTGATATTTCTTGTTGTAGAGGCTGAATTACGCTTTGAATCTCTTCTCTTTCTTTGGAGATTTTTGCGACTTCTTTTTCCAGCTCTTTAATTAAATTCTTTATTTCTTCTCTTCTTGGTGTGAGGTATTCGTTCATCTTGGTTTTCGACTGGGCAATTTCTACTTTAACAGTGCTCAGTTTCTCTTTCAAGCTGGCAATCTCAGTTTCCATGCTTCTTGACTGAGCATATAGGTCAGAAACACCTGACTCTTCAATTATCTGGTTAAGAGCTCGTTCTTCGTCAGAAAGGGTTTTAATTCTTTCCTCTATTTTCTCTATCTCCTGGGATACTGTGCTGTATTGTTTCTGTCTTTCTTCAATTAGTTTCTGCTGTTTCTTTATCTCCGATTCGATTTTATCTACTTCCGCGTTTTTTTCTTTTATCTGTTCCAGTAGATGCTCAAAGTTGGCGGAATACTTTCCAAGATGGTGTTCTTCTTCCTCTATCTTGTTTCGCGTCTCAAAGTAAGCTTTCGATACTTTATCGAGTTTTTCTCGGAGTTCCAGACGAATCGCATTAAGTCCGCTTAGCTGTTCTTCTAATTGGGGTAGTTTTTCGGTTTCCGTAAAGGTTAGGCTAGCTCTTCCAGTGTAGTGGCCGCCGCTCATCACTCCTCTGGGCTCGACGATGTCGCCCTCTATGGTCACCTTCCTTATCTCTGGAAGGTCCAGTTTTCTGGCGGTGTTTAAATCCTTAACTATTGCCACATTTCCAAACACATATTCGAATGCGGCTCTGAACTTTTCGTCAAAAACCATAAGGTCAATTGCTGAGCCTATTACTCCATCGCCCTTTGTGATTTTGAAATTTGTCCTTTGGATTCTGTTTAGGGGCAGGAAGGAGGCTCTTCCTATTCTGCCATTTTTGAGAAAATTAATACATTTGGCGGCTACCTCATCATTATCAACAACTATGTAATTGGCACGGTTACCTGCTGCGACCTCAAGTGCTAGAGCGTATTTCAAATCTGTTTTCCCAAGTTCAGAAACTGTTCCATAAATTCCCTCAATTTTTCTCTGGTCTCGAAGTCTTAGAATTTCTCTTATTGCAGTCTGTCCCCTAAGAAGTCTTTTCCTCTCCTCGTTTATGGCCTTAATGGTCACCACTTCATCTCTAACATTTAAAATTAGCTTCTCGGTCTCTTCTATCTGTCGGCGAATAACGTCCTGTTCCTTTTGCAGTTCTTCCGCCTGATTATTAAACGCCTCCAAATCCTTTCTAGATTTTTCAATTATTTCTTCAATTTCGCTTTTCTCCTTCTCGACCCTTTGCAGCGATTTTTTAATTTCTTCTATTGCTGCTCTCCTTGAGTTAATGGCTGTCGAGATGTACTCAATATCCTTCTTAAATGCTTCTTGAGCAGTTTTAAGAGAAACAATCTTAGATCTGTATTTTTCCATCTCATCATGGATTTCTTTAATTCTGGCTCCTAATTTTGAAAACTTGGCGTCGCTGGTTGCTATCTGTTCATTTATCTCATCAAGAATGTCTTGCTTCGTTTTGATTTGTTTCTCTAATTCCGACCCTTGATTTTCTAATTCAGCAATATTCGCTGTTTCCTCTTTAATTTTGGCTTCGATCTCTTCGATTTCTCGTCTCAGGCTGTTTAGCCTATCCGCACTCTTCCTAAACTCCTCCTCCCGATAATTTAAAACTAATTCCTTCTCAGAATACATCGCCTTCTTTTCACTAAGCTCGAATTGCAGCTCTCCAACCCTAGTTCCCACATTCTCCACGATACTCTTCTCAATCTCCTCTATTCTCGCTGCGGCGGCGTCTAGTTTTCCCCTCAATATCTTCTCCTTCTCCTTTAAACTATTCAGTTGCTCATTGTTACTCTCTATTCTCTTTAGAATGTTTGATAATTCTGCCTCTGAGGTTGAAAGTTGGTAAAAAACAAGTTTCGCGCGGGCAGACTTTATTTCATCGGTGATTTGCTGGTATCTATGGGCAGCTTCTCTTTCCCTTCCCAGCCTTTCCACTACTTTTCTTACCTCACTCACCTGAGCAAAGTTCTCTCTAAGATTCTGTTCCGCCGCCTCCAACTCCTTTTCTGCCTTCTCCTTCTTCTCATCATATGAAGCTATTCCCGCAATGTTTTCGAAGAGTTTCCTTCTTTCAAGTGATCCCATCTTAATAAGCTCAAATATTTCACCTTGAGGAACCACATTATACCCACTAGGACTTATTCCCGCTATTTCAAGGAGGTCAACTATTTCTGTCCTGGAAACGATTTTTCCATTCAGCTTATATACTCCCTTACCCGTCCGGTCAACCTGCCGGTCAATAATTACCATATTGGTATCCAGAGGGATTCTCCTATCCGAATTGTCAAAATATACGCTTACACTAGCATACTTGGCAGGAGAGGTTTTAGCCTCTTTGCTAGGAGTAAAAACCAAATCCGAAAAGGTACTAACTCTTAGTGACTTTGCACTCAGCACTCCAAGTCCAAAACGAATCGCATCCAGTAAATTGCTTTTTCCACTTCCATTCGGTCCAACTATGACTGAGAATCCCTTAGACAGGCGGAGTGTCAGCTTCTTCTTCCCAAAAGACTTGAAGCCCCTGACAACAACCTTTTTGATGTAAACCAAGCCATCACCCCGCCTTCAAAAAATTCCTTTGCCGCAACACACTAAACTTCATATCGCAGAAAACAACACCATCCAACTAACTAACACCTAAAACCTTTTCCACACAAACTAATAATATTTATGTTCATTACAACACTTGATGCCCAGTTTTTAAAATAGACCCAATTCAAGGCCGCTTTTCTAAGGAAATTTATACGCCTCTCAGGAGGCTTTAAGTAAAACAAGTTTTTATGTATTTATATTCTCAGGAGTATTTCTCAAAAGAATCTCAACGAATTAAATGATTTCTTACCGCATGTTACAATCTCATTCCCTCAAATACAACATAAAGATTTCCTTAAACCAGTAACTATAAATGTATATAGATTTTCTCATTAGCTTTTTCTTAAACCTCTTCTCAACCGGGGTTATTTAAGGCTTCTTTCCCCCAAAAAAAGGCGGAAAAACCATACTTTCTGGAAGCGAAAAGGAAAAAATTAGATGAAAAGTCTATATATAATGAGTATTAATTTTTCTCCTCTAATAAATCCATGATAATCCTTTTTACCAGTTTTGAGTGAATCCACATTATTTTATAAAAAAATATTCCAAAGCCGCTTGCCATCTTTTTCTAAATATGGAGGGGGAAGAAAATTGAATTCAAAAACAACAATGCCCAAATCTAGATTTTTGATAGGGCTATCTTAAGATCTCTAATTATCAACCCCAGAGAGGGAGCAGCATCCTTACCAATTATTGCCAGCAATATAGCATTCTTTGTATTTGCCGTTACCGCGTAACCATCATCGCCCTCAATGTAGGTTGCGTTTGCACCACCTTTATTAATTGACTTGTTCAACTCTCTGGCGGAGGCAATCATCACCGCAGCATTCTTAGCTATCTCCGAATGATTCATCTGCGTTATTGTTTTCCCAACACTCACATTTCCATTCGTATCCAGAAGCAATATCCCTTCAATTTCCGGAATCTTGTCCATGAGATCCGCCAAAACCTTTTCAGCTTTAGATTGACTCATGAAACCACCACTTTAACTATATAACTATTAGCGCAATTATTGGCTATAACTCTTAGCCTTCCAAACCCAAAAGATAATGATTTTGATTTAAGAGTTCTATTTTCTTTCTAAAATTTAAATTTTTTTAATAAAAAAATAGCTAACTGATATTTCGCATAACTATCAAAAATTGCTATTTCTACGCAAATTAAATCCCTCCACGGAACAAATTAATCATCCAAAAAGAAGAAAACAACTAAAAAACATCAACTCATGAAAAAATTTCTACCATTCCCCATTTACTGAAAGGTTTTTAAAAGACAAATGTGTATTTTATAACATAAGATGAGGTGTACACAATGATTACCTCAAAGTATTTCCAGAAAACCCTACAACAGCTACAAAAACATCCAGGCGTTAAGGGCGTCATCGTCACAAACACCGAAGGACTGCCCATAAGTTCAACCCTCTCAACCGAAAAAACCGAAATAATATCCGCCCAAGTAACGTCACTAGTAGGAAAAGCATCAAAAGTCATCCAAGAACTCGGTGAAGGTACACTGAACTTCCTAACACTAGATGCGGGAGAAAGCGAACTACACATAGCCCCCGAACAAGAATACGTACTAATAGTACTCAGAGCCAAAAACGCCGAACAACCACCACAAAACAAATAACCCTAAAAACCAAACACCATAAAAATCCAAAAATAGTTCAAAAACATTAACCCTTTACCTTAACGAAACCCTATAAAAACCGAAAACCAAATATAATCTGGTAAAAGGAGATAATATTAGAAATCTTTTAACAAAACCTAAGCGGGGATTGCTAAAAATTGATGGATATAAAAGCCTTTGATAAAATTTTGAGCGATGTCATTAAAGCAGAAAGCGGAATAAAAAAAGTCATCCTCGTGGACAGAACAGGACTAACCATAGCCCACGTATCAAAGTTCTCATACTATCCCGTCGACATTTGTCGAAGTGTTGCGGCACCGACAGTCGAATGACGGGATAGGCGCTATTGCTAGTGCAGTTTACTGTGCTTCAGAAGAGCAGGGTAAGAACTTGGATATTGGCGAGTTGAACATTGTAACTTCAGAGTTTGATAATGGGAAAATCTTTGCCGCAAGTTGCGGTAAAGGTGTTCTCTGTGTTATAACTGATTCTGATGTTAATATAGGTATGATTCGCTTGGTTATGAAGAAGGCATCGACCCAACTTAAGAGTGTTCTTGACGAGTTTCTTGCTGAGAAGCCAGTTGTGCCTGCGTCTGAAGGTGGAGCTAGTGACGAGGAGCTTAAGGCCGCCCTTAGCGAACTCGAAAAGGTGTAACTTAACATTTTCCTTATTAAAATTGAGTAGGACGTGTGCTGCCTTTGAAAAAAGATGCTCAAGGTAGGATACATTTCAAAATAGTTTTTTGGGGCCCTTCCCTTTCTGGGAAGACTACCTGTCTTAGGTGGATTTATGATGAGGTAACTGGTCTGGACAAGGGTGGTTTTACCTCTGTTGAGGATCCCACCGGTAGAACGCTGTACTTTGACTATACTCCGATATCTGCGACGGGTAAAGTTATTTTCGATGTGTACACAGTGGCTGGTCAGAAGCGCCATAGGCATCAGAGGAAAATTGTGCTTCAGGGTGCTGATGGGCTTATTTTTGTGGCTGATTCTTCGAGGGATCAGTTGCAGGCCAATTTGGAGAGCTTAGAGGAACTGAAGGGACTTCTTGGAGACCAGCTCGGCAGGGAGATCCCTTTACTGATTTTACTTAATAAGCGTGATTTGCCGGATGCGTTGGAGAAAAATGTTCTGGTTGAGGCTCTTAAAGCTGATTCGTTGCCTGTCTATGAGTCTATTGCGATTAAGGGACTGGGTGTAAAGCGGGCGTTTCAGGCGCTCTCCAGAGAAGTTCTTTTGAAGAGGCTATATAAGCAGGAGTTAATGCCTAAATCCGCTTAAAAATAGCTCATAATTTTATTTTCTTGTCGCTCAGAGAGTAGAGGAAAAAATATAAGTTTAATCTTTATCTTAAAAGTAAGTAGGCTTAAACAGGGCATTGGTGAAGTGAGTAATGTCCAAGAGCGAAAATCTGGAAGAAATACTAAAGGACTTGGAAGCGTCGGTGCCTGAAATTGAAGCGGCAGCGATAGTGAGTGTTGAGGGGCTTCCCATAGCCTCGGCGCTGCCTGCTAATGTTGATGAAACACGTGTAGCAGCAATGACTGCTGCTATGCTAAGCCTTGGTGAGCGGGCTGCCCAAGAACTTGGGAAAGGAGAATTGGAGCAGGTTTTCATACGTGGAAATGAGGGGTACATTTTTGTGATGGGTGCGGGTCCTAATGCCGTATTGACTGTAAGTGCTAAGAAGGATGTTAAGTTGGGTTTGATTTTTTTGGATATGCGTAGGTCTGCTCAAAAGATAGCTGAACTAATATAGTTTTCCAAATTTTCTATTGGTTAATAAAAATCTTGAATTTTTCACCTCTAAAAGACTAATTACCTTGTCGATTTTGAACTGGTTTAGTTTTGTACTCACCTTTTTCCTTAATCCTCATGTTTGAATTATACAAGTAGCAATTGCATTACTCTGGTATTGTCTTTAGTATGTAACTTGATGAAGTTAACAATTTGCAGTATTCTCCTTAGTTGGGTTGTGTCAATTCAGGTTGCTTTGTAACCGAGTTTTTCTTTCGTCTTAAAGATGTGTTATTAGGAGAATCCTTTTAGGGTTTAAAAAGTCGACGAAAATTAGTAAGCTGGAAACTGAGTCTCGGCCGTTTGGGCGTATTGCTCTTGCAAGCTCAACGATATAAGGAGAACACTGAGAACTCTGGGGTCTTCATTGTAGTGCTTTGGAAGTGTTTTCTTATGTGGGAATGGTTATGGCTCCTTTGAGTATAGTTCTGTGTTTATTCTTGGTAGCATGGCCATTATGACTGAGAGTTCGGTTAGTTTGGTTCGATCAATTAGTCCATGGGACAGGTAGCCTATGGCGCCCATTTTTTCGCCCAAGTTTTTTATGCCTGTTATCTCTTCCATTACTTCTCCTACTTCAAAATTTTGTTTTATAACCTTTTGATTAACAATTGGGGGATATTCGAACCCTGGGCCGGCTCCGAATGTTTTTCTTCCTTCTTTGTCTAAAATTGCGCAGTACTGGAAGTCGAGGTAATGTAGCTCGCCGTTCAGTCTGATGTCTATTAGTCCTGCTTCGATGCCTACGCCGAGAATGGCGCCATCTACTTTGGCTAGAGCGTTTTGGGCTCTGTTAAGTGCGCCTTCTAAGGTTTGTTTGAGTCCTAGGGGTTGGGGTGGTGTTCCGCTTGGAACTTTGACGCCACAGATTTTCACGTCTCCTAGTAGTTTTTGCATTACATTTTTTACTGCTGCAATTTTAACTGGGTTTTCTGAGCCTACAGCAATAATGTTCATTAAATCACCTAGATTAGAATTAGCATTAACATTAATGTGGGTGTTAATAAAATTTTTATGTGGCTGTTTAAAGATGTATCGGAGGAAGACATGTGAATATGTTAAAGAAGTTGTGGGGTATGCTTGGAGAAGTTGATGCGTTGATTTTGTTTAAGCCAGAGAATATTTTCTATTTCTCAAATTTTTTTTCTAGCTCATTTATGTACCTAGTTATACCTCGGGATGGTGTTCCTCTAGCTGTAGTTTCCCAGCTGGATCTTTGGGCTGCGAAAAACGAGTTGAAGGGTTTTTCCATTATTGAGGCTAAAAGCCAGGAAGATTTTGATAAATGTTTTTCAAAGCTCCAAAAAGATTTGAAAATTAAAAAATTGGGCTTTGAGGAGGATTTTTTAACGGTGAGTGTTAAAGAGAGACTGGAGAAAAGTAGTGATGGTCTAAATTTTATTCCTGCCTCCAACATCATAAAGAAAATTAGATCCATTAAATCAAGGAGTGAGATTGAGAAAATTCGGAAAGCGGCAAAAATCGCTGATGAGGGTATGAAAAAGGCTATAGAAACCATAGCTCCCGGTGTTAGGGAATATGATGTGGCTGCGGAGGCAGAGTATGTTATGAGGAAGAGGGGGTCAGGCGGGACTTCGTTCGAAACCATAGTGGCTTCCGGTTACAGGTCTGCTTTCCCACACGCCTCGACTAGTGGTAGGAAACTGGTGAAAGGCGATTTGGTGGTAATTGATTTAGGGGTTCGTTACAAAAATTATTGTTCAGATATAACTAGGACGTGTACGGTTGGCTCCCCGAATTCGGAGCAGGAAAAACTTTTTCAAACGGTTTTAAGCGCCCAGCAGAAGGCAATAGGGATTATTCGTCCCGGCGTGAAGGGTAATGAGATTGATAAAGTAGCTCGTGAGCTGATAAAAAGGGAGGGCTATGGTGACTTTTTTATCCATAGTTTTGGTCACGGAATCGGAATCGAAGTACATGAACATCCGTCTATTAGTTCCAGCAGTACAGACATTATAGATGCGGGAATGGTTTTTACAGCCGAGCCCGGAGTGTACCTCCCAAATTTTGGAGGATGCAGGATAGAGGACATGATTTTAGTCCGTAAGAGAGGATACGAATTACTAACGAGCAGTCCCCGATCTCTACATTAATTCCACGGAAAAATATTAGCGCCCTTATATGGATCAAAAATATTCGTTTTTGACCATTTTCGATAATTTCCTTCGCTTTTCTATTACCTTACCCTTTTCTACCTTTGTAGGAGGAAGCTGACCCCCTTTGCTACTTTTAGTGGTGTCGGTATCAGAACCAAGCCAGTTAGGCGCTTTTTAGTTAAAGTCAACTAGATTAACTTGAATTTATCTTACAACTCAAAGGCTAATGCATAATTGACGGGCTCGATTTTTCGTTTGTTTCCTCAACCCAAAAAGATTTATTATCTCTCCATAAATTTTAATATAAACTCGATTATGTTGTTGTAAAAATTTCTTGTTTATCTAGAACACTTTTGGCGTTGTAGGTTTGCCATGGTTCTGAGGAAGTGATAATTAGAAGTTATTTCGGGTGTTTTTAATGCAACGTCTATTTAGGTATATTCCGGTATCTCGCTTACCTTTATCATTCATTGATAAAGTTCGGGGAATTCTCTCTAGTGTATATGAAAAGATTCTGTGGCGCCAAATCAAAGATGGGAACATGCCACACCACTTGGGGGTTATTCTAGATGGTAATAGGAGATTCGCAAGGCAACATGGTTGGGATGTATGGGTTGGGCACAAATATGGTGCAGAGAAGGTAAGGGACTTTTTAGAATGGTGCTGGGAGTCTAACATAAAAGTTGTTACACTCTACGCTTTCTCTACGGAGAATTTTCAGCGTTCCCGCAGGGAAGTGGATGAGATTATGCGTCTTGCCGAGGAAAAATTCGAACAAATCCTGAAGGAGGCACGAATACACAAGTACAAGGTAAGGATTAAGGCGATAGGTAGAATAAATCTTCTGCCCCCCAGAGTACAGGAAGCTATTAGGAGAGCCGAAGAGGCGACAAAGGATTATGATCAGTACTTGCTCAACATAGCTATTGGATATGGTGGCCGCGCAGAAATAGTTGACGCTATCCGAAAAATCGCCGAGGAAGTTAAGGCTGGAAAAATCGATGTCAAAGACATTGATGAACAATTGATTGAAAAACACCTTTACACGGCAGGGGTTCCTGATCCCTCACTTATCATACGCACTTCGGGTGAGGAAAGACTCTCGGGTTTTCTACTATGGCAATCCGCTTACTCTGAACTGTATTTTTGTGATGTTTACTGGCCAGCTATGAGAAAAATAGACTTTTGGCGGGCTCTTAGAACTTATCAAATGAGAGAAAGAAGATTTGGAAAATAGTATTTGGCAATAAAGTGATTTCCTTTATTTTTAATCCTTTTGATTCAAGCAATATGTTAATCAACCAAATTGTTTTTATATGAATCATAATTTAGAAGTCTGAGATGGAAGGTTGATTTTTATGGAGAAGAAGTATAAGGAGTTGACTCCCCCCCAACGGATTCTACTGGGTCCCGGACCTAGTAATGTTGATCCCAGAGTGCTGAAGGCTATGTCTATGCCCTTGGTAGGTCATTTAGATCCTTATTTTTTTGAGGTTATGGATGAGGTGACGGAACTACTGAGGTATGTTTTCAAAACAAAAAACAGGCTTACCATACCTATTTCCGGTACAGGTAGCGCAGGAATGGAGACATGTTTAGTTAACCTAGTGGGCAAAGGAGATGAGGTTGTTGTGGGGGTGAATGGCTTTTTTGGTCAGAGGATGAGTGAAATAGTTAAAAGGTGTGGGGGTACCCCAATTGAAGTTAAGGAAGCTTGGGGTAGGGCTATAAGTGCAGAGAGTGTGGAAAAAGCTTTAGCGGACTCTAATGCTAGGGTTGTGGCTCTGGTACACGCCGAAACCTCAACTGGCGTTGTACAGCCCCTAAAAGAGATTTCCAACCTGACGAGAAAGTATGATGCACTTCTCCTAGTGGACACAGTAACATCTTTGGGAGGCGTTGAACTAGAAATCGATAATTATGGTGTAGACATCAGTTATAGTGGGACTCAAAAATGCCTAAATTGTCCTCCCGGATTATCTCCCATTACTCTTAACGAGAGAGTGGTTGAATTCATTAGAGATCGTGAGGGAAAGATTCAGAGCTGGTATTTCGATCTCAACTTGATAGAAAAGTACTGGGAGGCGGATAGATTTTACCATCATACAGCTCCCATTTCTATGATTTATGGTCTAAGAGAAGCGTTGCGAATAATTTACGAGGATGGCTTGGAGAAGAGGTGGGCCCAACATCTTAAGGCAAATAAAGCTCTGATAAAGGGCTTAAATGCTATGGGGCTCGAAACACTAGCCACCGAAAACAATCTACCTTCTCTGACAGCGGTAAAAATTCCCGAGGGCGTTTCTGACATAAATGTGAGAAAGGCTCTTCTAAATGTTTTCAACATAGAGATAGGGGGAGGATTAGGAGAGCTTAAAGGAAAAATATGGAGAATAGGATTAATGGGAATGAACGCCTGCGAGAGAAACGTGATTCTAGTATTAGAAGCCTTGGATAGGCTACTCAGAAAGGAAGGTTTTCCAGTAAAACCTGGCGAAGGCCTAGTGGCTGCCATGGATGTTTTCCAAGAATAGGTGAATTTATGACATCTAGTATAGTACGCCAATTGGTGGATATTGTCGGCGCAGACAACGTTAACACTGACCCAGCGGAAATCTACTGCTACTCCCGTGACTCCACACCTTTTCAACACTTTGCAGATATTATAGTTAGACCCCTGAGTACTGACGAGGTTTCAAGGGTTTTAAAATTAGCTAACTTGAATCATGTACCTGTTTATCCGAGGGGCTCAGGTACAAGTGCTGCGGGCTCGCCGCTGCCAGTTAAGGGCGGAATTGTGCTTGACCTTACTCGTATGAATAGAATTCTAAGTTTTGACCAGGAAAATTTACAGGTGGTATTAGAACCTGGGGTAATATGTGACGATTTGAACGAGTTCTTACAAAAATATGGATACTTCTTTCCGCCGGACCCAGCAAGCAGCTCAGTCGCAACTCTGGGTGGAATGGTAGCAAATAATTCCGCTGGCAACAGGGCTATAAAATACGGTAAAACCAAAGATTGGATAATGTGGCTGGAGGCGGTTCTTCCGAATGGCGAAGTAATCCACACAGGGTCGAAAACTCTAAAATCAGTTTCCGGCTATGACCTAACAAAACTATTATCTGGTTCTGAAGGAACATTGGCAGTCTTCACCAAGATTGGAATGAGGGTTCAACCATTACCAGAGGCCTATAGGACGGCCATGTTCCTATTTGGCGATTTAGACAAAGCTGGTAAAGCTATCTTAAAAGCCCGAGGAGCTGGTGTGGTTCCATGTGCTATGGAGTTCTTGGATAGGCTCACCGTTAGAACCTCTGCAGAATATGCCGGCTTGGACATTATGGACTGTGAGGCAATGCTTCTTATAGAGACTGATGGTGTGGAATCTGCTGCCGAAAAAGAACTGAAAATAATAGTTAAAGCTGTGGAAGAAATGAATCCCAAATACTGGAAAATTGCAGAAGGTGAGAGGGAGAGAGCTTCTCTTTGGTTGGCAAGGAAATCCGCATATGCTGCACTGGCTAGGTGCGCTGTAACGACAACTATGGAAGATATGACGGTTCCCATATCAAAGATTCCAGAGGCTTTAAAAAGAATACAGAGAATTCCCGAAAGATTTGGTAAGATAATCCAGATTGCAACATTTGGACATGCAGGCGATGGGAATCTTCATCCTACCTTCCTATATGATGAACGAATCCCTGAACAAAGAGAGGCCTTTTTCAAAGGTCTAAGCGCCATTTACAACGAAGTAGCTCTAGATTTGGGAGGAAGTATTTCAGGGGAGCATGGGGTGGGTCTAATAAGGAAGGATTTTGTGGAAAAGGAACACGGCCCGGTAGAGATGGCGCTAATGAAGGGAATAAAACGAATTTTTGATCCCAACAATATTCTAAACCCTGGAAAGGGAAAGCCCTGGGGCTCAACAGGTGAACCTGAGGTGATTTAAGTGGCCCCCAAAAAGCAACTATATGAGTACATAGATGATATTTACAGTTGTATGCGGTGTGGATTCTGCATTGCGAGGTGTCCAGTATACGAAAATTATGGGTGGGCTTCAAATGCTGCTAGGGGAAGAATTCAACTTGCCCGTGGATTTTTAGAAAAAAAATTGGAATTATCCAATTACATTGCGGAAAGAATTTTTAGTTGTACTACTTGTGACCACTGTTTCATCCTATGCCCCTCAGGTATCCGCATAACAGACATAGTTAGAGCTATGAGAAGCGTATTATGCGGTGAGGGTTACAGTCCTGATTCTCTCAAAAAAATAATGGAGAACATTATTAGAGAAGGTAATCCTTACGGGGAGCCCAGAGCAAAAAGAGGTTCTTGGCTTAGAGATGAAGATAAATGACTGGATTAGCTTATTACGCAGGATGCACAGCAGCCTACAGATTACAGAACATTGCTCGTTCCACAGTCAAAATTTTAAAGAGATTGGGAGTTGACTTCAAAATTATTGGCGGTAACGAAATCTGTTGCGGTTCAATTCTTTTCAACACTGGCCTAATAGATGAAGGAGTCAAACTTGCTGAGAAGAACAGAAAACAATTCGCAGATCTAAGAATAGAAACCCTAATAACTGAGTGCGCCGGTTGTGCAAAAACCTTCAGAAAGGTGTACCCTGAGCACTTGGATTTTCAAATTAAAACCCTCCACCTCACCGAATATCTTGATGGGATAATTAAGAAAAATAATCTAAATTTTTCACACAAATACCCCATAAAGGTAACCTACCATGACCCATGCCATCTGGGAAGGGGACTAGGAATTTATGACCCCCCGCGCAACATAATTAAATCCATAAAAAATGTGCAACTCGTGGAAATGAAACGCAGCGGAGAAGGAAGCCGTTGTTGTGGAGCTGGCGGCGGCGTAAAGGCAGCCTTTCCAGAAACAGCCATAAAGCTGGGAAGAGAGAGACTCAGAGACGCAGAGCAGTTAGGAGTAGACTTAATAATAACCGCTTGTCCATTTTGCACCCGCAATCTAAATGATGCTGCAAATTCGTATGGTTCCGGGCTAAAAACTAAGGATTTGAGTGAATTTCTGTTGGATTGCATTTAGCGCCAATTAATAATTATAAAATTTAACTATTTAGTAGGTTTATTCTGAAAATCATGAAATAAAAATAAAAAGGACAGTTTAAAATGTTTCCTCAGCCGGTCTGTAAACTCCTTCTTACTATGGCTACAACCTTCACGAAACAAAAGCTCAAATATCCCAAAAAATTGTTTTAGAGGGTAAAGGCTTGCTTAAAGTATATAACACACTGACTAAGGAAAAGGAAGATTTTGTTCCAATTCGTGGAAATAGGGTAGGAATGTATGTTTGTGGACCAACAGTTTATGATTACAGTCATATTGGACACGCCCGTTCCTACATAGCTTTTGATGTGATAAGGAGGTACCTAGAATATAAAGGATACACGGTCATTTATGTTCAAAATATTACAGATGTTGACGACAAGATTATAAAAAGAGCAAACGAATTGGGCGAAAATCCTCTCTCCCTATCTAGGAGGTTCACTCAAGCCTACTTTGAAGACATGGACAGGCTAAATGTTAGAAGGGCTAATGTACACCCAAAGGTTACAGAACACATCCCAGAAATAATCGAGTTCATTGATGAACTTATAAAAAAGGGGTACGCCTATGAAGTGGATGGAAACGTCTATTTCAGCGTATCAAAGGCAAAGGACTATGGTAAATTGTCACATCAATCCATGGATGGCATCTTAGCTGGTGCAAGAGTGGAGGTGGACGAAAACAAAAGAGATCCAAGGGACTTCGCCCTCTGGAAAAAAGCTAAGAAGGGGGAAATTTTCTGGGAAAGTCCTTGGGGAAAAGGAAGACCAGGGTGGCATATTGAGTGCTCCACTATGGCGATTAAGTATCTCGGTCCAGAAATAGATATTCATGGTGGAGGCATGGATCTAATCTTTCCTCATCATGAGTGTGAAATTGCCCAAGCAGAGTCACGCACTGGAAAGCCGTTTGTAAAGTATTGGATACACAACGGTTTCGTTACCATAAATCAGGAAAAGATGTCTAAATCTCTGGGGAACTTTTTCACAATCAGGGAAGTCTTGGAGAAATACAACCCAGAAACATTAAGGTTCTTCCTATTGAATACGCATTACCGCAGCCAAATCGATTACAGCGATCAGCATCTGGAGGAAGCGAAACAATCCCTTCAAAAAATTTATAACGCGATTAACAAGCTTAAAACTCTTATTAGCGACCAAAGCTGGGGAGAATTAAAAGAATCTACCCCCGAGGAGAGTGAATTTCTAGAACATGTGGAGAAATCTAAACAAAAATTTATGGAAGCTATGGACGACGATTTTAACACGAGGGAAGCAATGCCTGCCATATTCGACCTGAGCCGAATCATAAACTCCCTACCGACTGATAGCAAATTAAGTAGGAAAGCTTTGGAAAAAGCCTTGCAGGTATACCAAGAATTTGGAGAAATTTTGGGTCTGTTTCAGCAAGAAAAAGCGGGGGCCAACCTAGAAACCGTGGCAAAGTTGGTGGAAATCTTAATCGATCTGAGAAACAAGTTTAGAAAAGAGAAAAATTGGGAGAAGGCGGATTATATACGTGATAAATTAAAAGAGGCAGGGATTCTTTTAGAAGACTCCAAAGACGGCACAATCTGGAAAATTATCAAATAATGCAAATAAAACCCCTTTTTCAGTCATCTAAACTTAACCCCTTTAGAGTGGTGTTCACTTCGCCTGGTCTCTCTTCTCCAGTCCCATCTTACTTATATACATTCCATCAACTCTCAGAACAGATGAGGCGAACTCTGTAGCACTCTTTAGCGACCTAATCTTTGCATAACTGGGCTCCAAGACTCCGTATTCCATCATGTCTCTCAATTTTTTGTTCTCAAAATCTATACCTAACCAGTTAAGAGAACCGCTATGCTTTGAACGTAATTCTAACAATGTGCTAACCTCATCCATACCTGCATTTGAGGCTAGAATACGCGGAATCATTTCAAGAGCCGAAGCAAATTCAAGCATTGCCAACTGTCTTTTCCCCTCAACCGAGTAAGCAATTTTCCTAACACGTTTCGCCATTTCTATCTCTATGGCGCCGCCACCCCCCACAACCTTTTTGTGCATCATAGCCACAGAAACTGTAACCATAGCATTCCTCAAAAGCCTCTCAACCTCCTCGCAAACAAACCAAGAACCACCCCTAACCAGCACCGCAACTGCCTTCGGGTCTCGACAACCCGAAAACAAAACATATTTCTCCCGCCCTATTCTCCTCTCCTCCACCACCTCGGCATAACCCAAATCTTCCTCGCGGAGATCCTCCACCCGAGAGCAAATCTTAGCTCCACACGCCTCACTTAAAAGCTTAAATTCCTCAGGCTTAGCCCGCCTTATTCCCAAAATATTATTCTTAGCCAAACTTTGCTCAATGACCTTACTTATTCCCTTCTCTGTAACAACAACATTCGCTCCACTTCTCTTAATATAAGAAAACTTTCTTTCCCCAAACTTTCTTTCTTCCTCAAGGTAACCCTCCAAATCCTCAGGAGAGTTTATCTGAAGCTCCACACTTCTATCAGCTGGTTTCTCCAAATAGAGTTTCTCACTTAAAAGGGCTATTTTAGCCTTTTCAACCCTCCTGGGCATTTTAGGATTCAGAATGTCCTTAGAGATAATCACACCATGAACCAACTCGGTATCGCTTATCCCTCCTCCTTCCCTCTTCACAAACTGAACCCTATCCTTAACCTCCATTAGCCTACCGCTCTCCGCGATTGTGGTGACCGCCTCCACGGCAATATCTGATAGGCGCCTTGTTGCTCTCTCCGAAAACTTTCCAGAGAGGGAGGTGCTAGCTACGGATCTAAGCAGAGCCCTATCCCCATCCACATCAACGCTCAGCTCATCTATCATATTCACCAAGCTTTCGCAAGCACAATAGTATCCTGAAATAACAACAGATGGATGTAATCCCTCTTCAACAAGCTTTAATCCCCTTTTAACTAATTCCCCCGCTAGAATAACAGTAATCTTACCTCCATCACCCTGAGTGCGAACATGAGTCTTACCCATATTAACGAGCATTTCGCCCATAGGATGTTGAATATCCAAATCTCTAAGAATCGTCACCCCATCATTAGAAACCACATAATTATCGTACCTATCAATGATGAGCTTCCGCATCCCATTAGGACCAAGAGAAGTTCTCAAAATGTCTGCAACCGCAGCCACTGCATAAACACAATTCCTAATTGCATCAATCCCCTTCAAGCTTCCCGCTAACTCAACAAGCTTTTCCTGCACCTTATCCTTACTCTTACTCAATGCTTGCCACTTCTCCCAAAAGGACACCATTTTTTAATTCCAATAATCCAGTTATAAAACAAAATTTAAACTTTTATCGCTTAAACCGAGAAACCGGCAACTCTTCAAATAGGGGGAGAAATAGTCTAGTTTATGACTTTATAAAGAGATTCAAGATAAATCTAGGTATTAGACCACAAAGTATTACAGTTACTTCCTTTTTGTCCAATTTTTACAAGCTCTAGAGTTTTCATTTTTGAAGCCGAATTTGAATGTTAATTTATTAAGTTAGCAAAATAATTCTTCTCAGACGGGTATCCCTCATTCAAACTTTCGCCATCAATAAGGCAGTTAGAGTGGAGCTCCACAAATTTGTGTATGTTCAGCTAATCCTTGCCAAATATTTCTTCATGTTCTGTTTAACAGTGTGGTTTCGATATAATATCTGGGTTAATCTGGCTTCTTAATAAGAATGATATCCCCAATTGCCTTTATCCATGAGAAGGGAATAGAGATTATGTCTTTGTTCTCCACTGGTTTTTTGAGTTTAACTTGCAGTCCAGAGGCTCCGCCTACCGCGAAGTCCAATTCCAAGTCCGTCACTGTTCCTACAAACTTTCCAATATGTGTATAAACTTGCTTGCCACGGATTTCGGTAGCCTTTATGCTAATCTTGATTCCCCCCTACTGTTTAGAGAGAATAATGCGGGCATCAACGGTTTTAACGCCATCAGGATAAGCAATTATAGGGTTGAGATCCAGTTCTTCAATCTCTGGATGTTCCATGACCAGCTTGGAAACATTCAATAGTATATTAATAATTGCTTCCATATCTACTGGCTTCTGGCCTCTAACACCCTGCAGAATAGGGAATCCCTTAATTTCACGTATCATTTCTTCTGCGTCATACCTCGTAATTGGGGCTACCCTAAAGCTGACATCTTTCAAAACTTCGACGAAGATGCCTCCAAGCCCAAACATGAGGGCGGGCCCGAATTGTGGGTCTTTGGTCATTCCTACGATGACTTCTCTTCCTTCGGGGGCGAATTCTTGGATGATCATACCCTCGAATCTATAGTTGCCCACCGCTTTTTTGACATTTTCTTCTATTTCTCTATAGGCTTTTTTCACCTCTTCAGCATTTTTGAGGTTGACTTTTACACCACCTGCATCGCTTTTGTGCACCACGTCCCTTGATACGATTTTCATAACTACAGGGTATTTAATTTCCTCCGCGTATTTGACGGCCTCCTCAAGGCTTTTGGCCACCTTATATCTGGTTACTGGTATGCCGTACGCCTTTACTACCTCTTTGGCTTCGGGTTCCAGTAAAAGTGTTCGATTTTCGCTTAGAGCCTTCTGGATGATTTGATCCACGTTATTAGACATTTCTTACACCTCACGCCATAATAATACATACATGCTCCAATTATTATATCAAAATGGATTTCTTATTATTATCTTTATTATTTTTTTGGGTAAACAGAGATTCAAATGAAATATGAAAACTTTGTGTGCGCATCCAATTTTTTGGTGGTTTTTGTTTTAACTTCTCAATTCATTTGAGGTATATTAAAATTTTGCCAAGTACTTTTTTGGGGGGTTTACAATTGTTTTATATAAATCCCTCACGGTCAGTGTAGATTCTCTCAACTACGGCGTATAGGTTATCTAATCCATAGAAGGTCAGTGATGAGAGTGGTATTATCTCTCTCAGAAAGCCCGCATTAGCGAAAATTTCCCCAAGATTTATGCTTATCTCTCTACGTATACCAGTCGCTTCTTGATCTATGGCGTTTAGCAGAGTTTGCGGGTCTTCCACCCACTCTACTATTCTTTCTATTTCATCCTCGGTTAGGGTGTCTGCTTTGGATAGAACATTAATTTGGGGTAAATTGAAGCGGTACTCTACTGATGCACTCAGGAGCAGCATGCTCACAAAACCTGTAGGAGAGCGACTTAGTAAGGGATCCATTAGGAATACCAAACAGCTACTCTCACCACTGATTGCCGTGGTAACCAGGGGGCCAGTACTGCGGAACGCGAAGAGTTCAAGTTGACCTGGGGTGTCTGCCAAAACATATGTTGGCTTTAATTCTTCAATTTCCTCCTTAAACTCGCCAATGTAGTTCGCCATCATATCGATACTGGCAATTAACCCCCCATTTGGGCCAAGATCATATTTGTCCATAACTTCCTCCAAACTCACATAGTCCCTAATGTCTACGTCAGGCGCGTATGGTAAACGGCGCACACCGGGGTCCAAATTTACTAAGGCCACATTGAACTGGTTTCGAGTCAACCAATTAGCGTATGCTTGGGTAAGAGTGGATTTACCACTTCCTGCGGTTCCAACTAAGAAACATGTGAACATCTTCTCCAACCCCCAATTTCTTGTAGAGAAAAATTGCCACTTTAAGAGCTTAAAACTCCAAGCGTGGCGCCACTTCCTTCTTCAATAAACTATTTTAAAAATATTTATTTTCCGTTACTCATTACTTTTTTGAGCTAATTAAACTCGTAACTTGATTGTCTTTAAAATATTTCTTTTTATTTTCCACAATATTTTATTAATAAACTAATACATATGGGTTCCAGAAAGGAGTAAATCAGCAATACACTATTTAAAGAAAGTTTAAAAGAGAATACACTTAATTTTCTCAATCAAACACATTACATCATAATCTGGACAAAGATTGTTCTAAAAAAGGATTATCTTCACTAACTCAGAAGAGGATGATTTTTTGGATCCCGAAGAGTCTTTCAAAGCTGTAAGAAACGCCATGAAGGCGCATCACGCATGGTTTAAGAGATGCTTACCCCTTATTGCAAGCGAAAACATTGTAAGCCCCGCTGTTCGAGAGGCAATTATCAGCGATTTTGGTCACCGGTATGCTGAGGGATGGCCAGGCGAAAGAGTATACGCAGGCTGCAAATTTATAGACGAAGTTGAACTAATATGCATAGACTTAGCGAAGGATCTTTTTAGAGCGGATTTTGCAGATGTGAGGGCCACCTCCGGTGTTGTTGCTAACCTAATAGCATACACCGCGCTAACGAAGCCTGGAGACACAATGATGGCTATGCCCATCCCCTCAGGAGGACACATCAGCCACGGTCCGGAATACACCAAATCTGGTAGTTTCTTGGGTGGCACGGCTGGTGCGGTTCATGGTTTGAATGTCGAATATTTTGTTTTCGACAGAAAAGAGCTGAACTTGGATGTTGACGAGTCGGCGAAGAGAATACGTGAAGTGAAGCCAAAACTTCTACTATTTGGCGCCTCGGTTTTCTTGTTCCCCCACCCTGTTAAAGAGTTGGGTGAGGTTGGAAGGGAAGTTGGAGCGAAGGTTGCTTATGATGCAGCTCATGTGGCGGGATTAATAGCTGGGGGATACTTCCAAGACCCCCTGAGAGAAGGTGCTGATACGGTGCAGATGAGCACCCACAAAACTTTACCCGGGCCACAGCACGGCATGGTTCTTGCTAAAAAGGAGCTAGGAGAAAGAATAAAACAAGCGACCTTTCCTGGGCTGACCAGTAACCATCATTTACATAATGTTGCAGGATTAGC
The DNA here is from genome assembly GCA_029856435.1 of Candidatus Jordarchaeia archaeon. Lineage (GTDB taxonomy): Archaea > Asgardarchaeota > Jordiarchaeia > Jordiarchaeales > Jordiarchaeaceae > Jordiarchaeum. Next base: position 4,258 of record JAHQXB010000155.1, on the reverse strand, counting down.
TATAACCCTAGCAGAATTTAAAAAGTTCGGTAAAGAGTATGCTGGGCAAATAATCAAAAATTCTAAAGCTTTGGGACAAGCCCTGTATGAGAGAGGCTTCAATGTTCTGGGGGAGGCTAAGGGTTTTACTGAGTCGCACACCCTACTGGTGGACATTACAAACTTTAAGAATAAGATTGGACTTGGACGCGACATAGAAGAAAGGCTTGAGAAGGCGGGCATAATACTAAATAGAAACTTGCTACCCTGGGATATTAGTGAAGGGAGAAATTATCTCAATCCCGGAGGTATTCGGTTGGGAACCAGTGAGGTAACAAGGCTGGGAATGAAGGAAAGCGAAATGCAAGTTGTGGCGGATTTTATTAAACGCGTTGTTATAGATAAGGAGGAACCGGCAAAAATCAGTTTGGAAGTGGCAGAATTTAGAAAAGATTTCCAAAAAGTACATTACTGTTTTGAATCAGAATTAGAGGCCTACGAGTACATAGAACTGCACTAACACCATCCCCTTTTTAGGTCTATATACGAGGCTTCGTAAAAGGCTGCAGAAGCCATAATTAAGGCGTTCAGAATCGGGAGAGAAGCCTCACTAGGAGAATTCCAGCATAAGGGATCCTCTGATAGAATGTCTCCTGTTAACCCATAAGCGTCAGCTCTGCAGCCTCCCCCACATATCCTAATGTGGGGGCAGCTACCACATTTTCCCGCTATATTTCTTTTACGAATCATATCACACAATTCCGAATTCTTTATCCTCTTCCACACTTCATTTATGCTGCTCTCTCTTATATTGCCCATAATTAAGGGTAGACTGGGGCACAATGCGATGTTTCCATCAGGCTCAATACACATCCTGTCCCCAATGTAGCACCAGCCGCCCACAAGTTTCAGATATTTTATCATTTCTCCTATCAATTCTTCACCATAGTATGCTGTGATTATGGAAGTGACAGACTTCAACTCCTCGGGGGAGGGCATTAAACCTATGTTTTTAAGGCCTCTCCCTACTGGGTGGAACCTTCTGAAGTAGGCTGGCACCCGGTTCTTTTCTGCCAGTTGAATAATTTTTCTTATTTCCGAGATGTTATTTTTCATAATCACGCTAACTATGAGAACCATTAATTCGGATTCACGGCAGAGTTTCACTGCCTTCATTGCTTTTGAGAATGATCCCTTAACACCACGGATTTCGTCGTGAGTCTTAGCCACCCCCCCATCAACACTAATCCTTACCCCGCTTACTCCAAAATCGTTTAACCTTCTCACAAAGTTTCTGTCAAGAAGAAATCCGTTGGTAAAAAGGCTTACCTGGATACCAGCGTCGTCCAAGTAACGTAAAATTTCCCAAAAGTCTTTCCTGATGGTTGGTTCTCCTCCCGATAGGGTTATTCTTTTTACTCCAATTTTCGCAAGTTCGTCTATAAGATTTTGGATTTCTCCTAAAGTTAATTCATTGTGGAGTGGAAGCCCCGAATCTGAGCTACAATGTAAACACTTTAGGCTACATTCATTTGTAATCTTTAAACTAATAACTGGTATCCTCTCGTAGTGACCATTTGACTCCAATTTACTTATTTTGTTGCGGAGGCCTGCAATCAAAATCTCCTCTAACGCTTTATCCACTCCAATCACCGGATATCAAACTTTAACCGGAGCTATAAAAAAGATTTCCCAAAAAGGGTGTGAGGAGTACTAGCAGAAATCAGATATATAACAGTATTTATGGCTTGGCATCTACTCATAGGCACTTAACCACATAATGTTCATTACAGAGGTGTTTCATCTGACCAAGGTTTTAGTATCCCGCGTTTTTTAGGCGGTAATGATTAATATCCCGGTCTAAAATTTTATTTTTTTGAACTGTTACGGGTTTCTTTCCAGTTGAGGCCCAATCCTTTCTTGAGGAATTATGTCCACACCCAAGCCAAATATCGAAAGAGCGTTAAGAATTTTTTATGTTCTCTTTTTTGAGTTTTTGGTATCGTAAAGCCTCTTTTATGAAGGTAAGGTAAACTGGACTTGGTAGATTAGGCCTGCTTTTGAATTCGGGATGAAACTGGACACCCATAATCAGAAAGTCTTTGTTTAACTCAATTGCATTGATTATTTTTCCAGTTTCGTCTGTGGCTGATACTATCAGTCCCGCGTCTTTAGCCATGTCGGCATATTGTGGCATAATATGGTATCTATGTCTGAACCTTTCAATAACCTCAGTTTTATTATATGCTTCTTTCAACCTTGTGTTTTCCATTAAAATCACTTTGTGGCCACCTAGCCTCATTGTTCCCCCCTTAGTTTTAATTGCTTTTTGTTCAGGAAGCAAATCGACAACAGGGTAGGGCGTGTTAGGATCAATTTCGGTACTATTAGCCCCCTCTAACCCCAATACACTTCTACAAAAGGCTACAAAAAGAAGCTGGCAGCCGAAACAAATTCCTAGGTAGGGCATTCCTTTTCTAATTGCATATTCTGCTGTTAGAATCATGCCTTCAGTTCCTCTGGAGCCGAATCCGGGCGTAAGGAGAATACCATCAAATTTTCCCAGAATTTCTAACGCCTTGGGATCATTTTCTATTGGTTCAGTGTCAATCCACTGGAGTTCAAGTTTGGCTCCACTGCATGCGGAGGCATGTCTTAACGCTTCCTGAATACTAATATAGCTGTCTACTATTTGGGTATACTTTCCCGGAACCGCAATGCGAACGACCTCTTTAGCATTTTTATAAAGATTTACAATATTACACCATTCGTCTAGTTGGGGCTTTTTAATCGGTAAATTCGAGATTTTACACAAGTAGTCGCCAAGCTTTTGTTGTTCAAAGAATAGCGGCAGCTCATAAATAACATCTATGTCCGGGTTTGAGATCACAGCTTCAGGAGGTAGGTTTGAAAAGAGGCTAAGTTTCTGTAAAACATCCTTTGTGAGCGGTTTTTTTGCTCTGGCAACCAAAACGTCAGGCTGTAGACCCATTCCCTGAAGTGTTCTAACGCTGTGCTGTGAGGGTTTTGATTTCTGTTGCTGGACGGTATCCAGATAGGGGACATAAGTAACATGAATTAGAATGGTGTCTTCCTTCTTTTCCTCTAGCCTAAATTGGCGTATTGCTTCCAGAAAAGGCATGGCTTCGATGTCACCAACAGTCCCGCCCACTTCAGTTATTAGGATGTCTGGCTTTTTTCTCGCGCTCACTTGCCTTATTCTTTTCTTTATTTCGTCTGTGATGTGAGGTATAATCTGAGTGGTGCGCCCCAAAAACTCCCCCTCCCTCTCCTTGAGTATGACTGATAAATAAACCTGTCCTGAAGTAATATTCTGTTCAGGAGACATGTTTTTTCCAAGAAAACGTTCATAACTCCCAAAATCCTGATCTATTTCTGATATTTTTAGGCTGAACCCCTCTACTGGCTTAAACTCCCAAACCTCCTCAGTGATGTAAACTTCACCATGTTCAATGGGGTTAAGAGTTCCGGGATCAACATTGAGGTAGGGGTCGATCTTAATGGCCTCTACATCGTAACCTCTGAATTGAAACAGTTTGCCAATAGAGGCTGTGGTAACCCCTTTTCCAACTCCACTCATAACTCCGCCTGTCACAAAGATGTATTTTACCATACCTTTTTCTCTCCAACTAAACTAATTTCCAAAAAATATTAATAAGCGTACCTACATTCATTATGTAGGTAAAAAATGATTATATTAAAATAATTTTTAAACAAATATCCATCTAACATTAATGCACCAGACGCGCCAAAGAACCGGCAGCCATCCCTCCGTCCCCGTTTTGTAGGCGTTAAGTATATCTACACTTGTATTACCCATTTTTATATATCCCTCACAATCTTATTGTCCTAGTCACTTCGGAGGGTTGTCGTTGCCTTACAAGTTAAAGACAGTACGTTGTCCTGAGTGTGGTTATAGCTACCAGCTAATTCTCCCAGTTGATGATACTAGCTGTGAGCACTTGTGTGTGCGGTGCGCCCAGAAAAAGGCGAAACAAACAGATGAAGTTCATATCAAAATTTAAATAAAACTAAAATCCCAATTAATTTTTCTCTTTTTTAACATTTCAAGGTTTTAACTTTAAATAAAGATCAATCTTTATTCTCCATGAATTCAAGTTACGATTTGTGGGCGTAAAAAGTTTTTATTGTAGGTTGCCTGCTGGTTGGTTTTGTTTTTTGGAGCCCGGTTTCCTTTGTGGTTCTCTTTCCTTTATTGTTCCTTCTTTTTCCAGAAAGGAGCCTTAATAGGGCTTAT
>JAHQXB010000175.1 GCA_029856435.1 Candidatus Jordarchaeia archaeon | reverse complement strand
GGGTGCCTTCCTGTATTTGTGGGCGTCGCCTTTTTTCTGGTGGCGGTGGGGTGGGGATGTGGACTGGGAGGTGGATGTGGGTGGGAGTTAGGATGGGCTCGCCGAGTGTTCCTTGGAGCTTGAGGTAGCGTTTGACCAGTTAAGGAAGTTTTACTCTTGCCTGTAATTGATTGTACAAAGAGGGATGCAGTTCTTTCTGCGGAGATGGAATTGAAAGCGGAGAGCATGGAAACGCTAACAACCTCTATATGTAGAACTGATGCTATGACAGCTTCAATAGCTTTAAATCGGTGGGCATCCCTATACACATTCAATCTGAAACATTTTAATCCACTAAGTTCTAGGTCTTAAGCTTTTCACCAGTTAAGGAACATTTCTCTAGGGTCGGGATTAGAGTTTTCTTAGGTCTAGCTTAATAATGTAAAATCGGAAAAGAGGTAGCCTATAATCATATAGCTACTTTTTGAATGGCGGATGAGATGTTACTTTTGAAAAGAACGTAGCTTGTTTTTCAATTCATTGGTGATGCTGAGTGCTTCAATGGGTTGTAGGTTCTCTTGAATGTAGTCGGGGAGTAGTTGTTGGAAGCGTTTTTCGGTGTAGCGTTCGTCTCCTAGAATGAATATTCCTCGGTCTTCTTTGGATCTTAGTACTCGGCCTAGGGCTTGGGAGGCTCTTCTTAGCGCTGGTACCACGTAGGCGTAGTAGGTGCCTTTTTCTTTTCCGTATAGGGTTTCATAGTATTTGAGGTAGAGTTGGGTTTTTATGCTCATTCTGTCGAAGGGTATGCCTACCAGAAATACTCCTTCAAGTTCTCTTCCTGGGAAGTCTGCTCCCTCGGCGAATCTTCCGGTGCATGGGGCGCAGAGGACGCCTGGGTTTTTTTCGTAGGCTGCGTCTTTGAAGCTGTCGAGGATTTCTCGGGAGCTGTCGCCACTCATGTCTTCCTTTTCTGCGAAGAAAGGTCTGCCTTTGCTTTCCACCATTTCTCTGAGTCCTGCTGTGATGAGATCGTTCTGGATACGGTAGCTGCTGGTGAAAATTGCGATGTTGGAGTTAACTGCGTCGACGAATTTCTCTATGGCATCAACGTAGGCTTTTGCCATTTCTTCACTGAGCTCCTCTCCTCTAGTGGTTAATCCTCTGGTGACGTATGCGGCTATCTTGTTCTTGTCGAAGGGGGAGTGGAAACTTTTTCCCGCATAGTTTTTTAGTCCTATGGTTTCTGCGAATGCTTTGATAGGGTTTAGTGTGCCTGAGCAGAAGATGCAGCCATAAAAGTTTTTCCACTTGTCTCTGAGGATTTCTGCGGCTCTCATATCCCACATTTCCAGAACAATGTTTTCCCTCTCTTTTGAGGCTATGAAGGCTACTCCTTGGACATCCATGTTTTCTATGACTGCCAGCCAAAAGTTTGAGAGGTGGAACAGTGAGGAGCGGGGATTCTTGCCCTCCTCCAGTTGGCTCCGCCTGACCTTCACCCCGTACTCATTCATGAGCTGTAAGACTTCCACCAACAAATACTTATCGGCCCCTATTTTTCTCAGCATGCTGCCAAGGAACTCTTTAGGGTTGAACTCTGTCTCCTCTCCTGGTACTTTTTCAAAGATTAGTTGGAGCTCGCTTCTTAGGCGGTTGATGAGGTTCTCAACCCGGCGAGCCTCCAAGGAGTTAAATCTTTGAATCTCTCTTTGAGCATAGGTGAGAGTCCCAAGTGTTATGCGGTCAGAGTTCAGGTTTCCGCAAGCACTCTGAAGGTTATGGGCTTCGTCCACTACAAGAAAGCTGGATGTGAAGGGAATGAGACGCTTAACGCTCCAGCTCATTCCATCATCGATAATATAATTATAGCTGAGTGAAACAACGTTCGCGAATGGTAGAAGTTCCCTCTGGGCAAAATAGGGACATACGCCCATCTCACGGCACAGCTTTAGAATCTCAGAGTAAAGTTTAGGTCCTCCAAGGAAATCTTCCACATCGAGATTTTGTAATCCCAGATAGTAATCACAGTTTTTTCTGCGATTCTCACAGAGGAATGAAACATCTTGATAGTCCATTTCCTCCTCTAGCCTGATGTCTCTGGCAAGGAGGCACATGTCCCTCTTACCCCTGTAGGATAAGCCGAAGAACTCCTTGCCCAATTTTTCATTAATTATTTTCAGCTCCTCTATGGGTCTATCGGTCTCGTTTCCAGTCCGCACAGCCCAAATAATCTTGTGCTTCTTAGCCCGCGGGAGAAGAGCGGCGAGAATAGCAGGGGTCTTTCCAAAGCCTGTGGAGGCGTTGAGACACACGGCGCCCTCATTAATATTCTTGGAAATAAACTCCATGAACTCTTCCTGCCCCTCTCTGGGATCATAAGGGAATAAGAATTTCCTCCTCATACACTCACTTCTTCGAACTAATTCTTCTCCTGCTAGGTTACACCCTTTTTTCGCAATTATTTATAGCTTTTCAAGCACAGTACAATTAACACTCAACATCCACACACCATAAGGAAACTCGCTGAGCATCCCTTCCAATTCATATAGGGTTTTTATTTGTTTTCCCTTTTAGGGGTGATTGTTCGCTATTTTCTTAGGAGTATGTAATGGTTGGGTTTATGGGGGTGGCGTTGCGAATCTGTTTTGCCGGTGTCTCTAAGAAATCTTTATGAGGAAAAAAGGGCTTATTGAAGAAAGAGGTTTTTAAAGTGCTTTCAGAACAGGAGAAGAGTACTATAGCAAAATCATTCAGGGAAGAGTTTAAGGATAGTTTGGTTTCCTTGGTGCTCTTCGGCTCTTTTGCGCAGGGGAGGGAGAAACCCACCAGCGACATTGACATTCTGGCAATTATTGAGGAGGACTACTCCACCATGGAGAGAAGAGTGATTAATGTTGATACTGAGTTAACATGGCTTCTTAAAAGGGCGGTTCGCTGCCTGCCCTTCACCCCAGACGACTTCAACTACATGGTTGACAAAAGATTTCCACTGGTTCTTGGAGTAGCCTCAGGATACCAGGTTCTCTTCGACCCCTCGGGATTTTTTGAGAAGAGAATCCAGGAAATATTTAGGGATGTTGAAGCTGGCAAAATCAAGTACTATCCGAGAAGCGGCATATGGGTGGTGAAATGACCTCAGATCTGGCAATCAAATTAGCGTACGAGCTAATTGAAGAAGCTAAAGTTGACTTGCAAGCGGCAAGAGAGCTTCTCAAACAGAAGTTTTTTCACAAAGCAGTTTTCGAATCACAGCAGTGCGTTGAAAAGGCTATGAAGGCAACCCTCGCCTGCGAGGGCCTAACGCAGGTATACGAGCATGATGTGGGTGCCCTTTTTGCCGCTGAAGTGATAACCCACGCGCCTCAAGACTGGGTGGAAGAACTAAGAAACGTTTTCCGCGACACTTCCTGGCTAATGGAACAATACACAGCAACCCGCTACCCCGCAATCAGGGCAAGAACAGTGGTCTCACCCCGCAAATCCTACAGAGAGGACGAAGCAAAAGACGCTATTAGAACCGCCGAGTTAGCCCTAAACACTATAGAAAAATACATACAACAGGTGACTGGCAAGAAAAATAAAAGTACTTGAAAGCATTCATCAAAAGGTTGATAGATTTTGAAGTGTAGCACAACTAAACTCGGGCAAAAGTATTAAGAAGTGAAAAATTGGATACAGCTATCAATTAACAAAAATATTTGCGTGCAAAAAACTATTTTGTTTTTTAAACTGGTTTGAATTCTCTTACCCTGATGTAAATTTTAATTTTTTCCATAAAAGAGTCCTCTTTTTCGCGTCGTCTTCAACGAAGGGTGAACCTATTGAGAGAGAAGGCTTCACCTCAACAAGTTTTTCGTAAAGCTTTGCCTTGTAGACAAGCGCATCCTCTCACTCTTATAATGGAATTAATCTTTATAAGTAAATGTTCTTTGCCTCTTATCAGCATATCTATCTCCACAACTCCCGGAGCACCAGAAACAACTCCTCCCTCATCATAAACCTTCAATCTCTCCACCTTAAAACCCATACTTTCAAGAATGCCACAAGTAGCCTCCCCGAAAAGACTCCTCAGCCGCAAAACCCCACCTAGCCCCAAAAGCACTAGCAATAATGCAAAACCCCTCCCTAGGCTTCCTCATTTCTTCGTCAAAGAGACCCATGCTCTTCTCGAAGCTATCCATACGCTTAGCAGTTTCCTCTCTCAGCAGCCTCATCTCGTTCTCGAAGCTATCCATATGCTTATCCATTAGCTCAAGACTCTTCTCGAAGCTGTTCGAAAGCTTGGTTATGGTTTCTGTGAGGTTTTTTATTTCTTTGGTTAGTGTTTCTATTTCGCGTTTCGTGGGGGGAGCTTGCGTGACGAGTGAGTAATTTTGCTCTCTGAGTGAGTTATCTGTTTTTAGGAGGTCGAGTAGAACTTTTTTGAACTTGTCTCGGAAAATCGCTATTCGAATCTCCTAGTTACTATTTCCTAAACTCATTGAAGGGCAGAGCCTACTTAAACCAAGCAATAAAGAGACCCTTCGGATTCCAATCTTTTTTGTATACTTATTTTTTCTTTTTGAGTCTGAAGTGGGATTAGGCCTTCGTTGCTTGTTTTTGAACTTTTTGAGATTCTATTTGGGGTGTGTCTTTTTTTTGGGTTTGGTTTTAGAACGAGAGGAACCTTGTTGTAAGTATGTAGTTTGTTGACATGATATTTGTGCAGGGTTAGTCAGTTTTACCCCTTTTTTTGGGCTTTAAATTTGGAAGGAAGCCCTGTTAAGCCTCCTTTTTTTGGGAGGATCAAACGATTACGTATAGGAGGGGAGCCGCATACCTAAGGCGAGGTTCCTAGAACGAGAGTGGTAAGGTTTAAATATTACGTTGGTCGCATTTTTCTTCATTTTTTGTTTGAGGTTTTGTTTGGGAATGCGTAGTTAAAGGGGGATTCTTTGCTCTATACGCGTAGAATTTTGATTATAATTTTAGGGGATTGCGTAATTGGTATTCCACCTGTTAATTTCTATCTTTGTGTTACTTGTCTTTTCTTGGCCAAAACCAGTTTTTTAGGGTGTTTAATATGATTAACGAGTTTGCGGAACGAAAGGTAAAGGATGCGTATAATGGCCCTAGCTATGTGCTTATGCTTCAAATTGTTCGTGGAGAAAGGGTGCCTATTCCTTTTGGACGCACAAACTTGTCCAGCGATAGTGTAGTGGCGACCATAGATGAGTATAGTAAAACCCTGTACTTGTGGTTTGGGAAGAATTGCAGTGAAGTCGATAAAAGGTTGGCGCTAAACACTGTAGAGTCTATAAGAAAGATAGGATACAAGTATGGCCAATTCCATGTGGGGCACTCCGTGAAAAGCCTGAAAATTATTGACGAATCAAAACTAAACGATGCCGAAAACCAGAACAGCAACCAAGAGTTCACAGAAGTTTTCAACCGCATCTTCAAAATGAAAGACAAGTACCTAGTAGAGGTCATAAAAGGGCAGTTCCCTCCCGCTTCCCAACCTGTGGGAATAGAAGTTTCCAAAACAACCGAAACCAAGCCGCAAAAGACCGACTCTAAACCTGAAGTGGCCCCAGAACAATCTGCAACCCTCTTAAACATTGCCACCTTCCAAGGACAAACCTAGGGTTATCAGTAGGAAGCAGGGGACTTCCCAGAGAATTTGGAAAACGAACACACAATTAAAGAAGAGAACTAGCCACACAGAAAAAATATTCAACCACCAATTTTTTTACTAAAAAGAAGCACCATTTTAAAACGTAACCCACACACTCTGCAGTTTAAAAATTATAAAGTGACGCTAAATCATAATATATGGGGACAAAATGGCACCTCAATAGGGTTACTCGCAAGGTGAGCATCTTCTGTATTTCTTTTATTGGCTTATCAATATCATTGTAAAGCTGGTTATTCTTCATACTCTTATTCAGAATTTTTTATTCTGATTCGCAAATGTTTACAGTATATTTTGTATAGATATTTTAGGTATCTTTATGTCCACGGAAAAATTATTGAAGGAAAAATAGGCATATGAAAAGTTAAGATTAAAACTGAAGTATAACGGTAAGTGGGTTGTAAACTCAGAGTGGAAAAAGGAAGCGGATTGTTTACAAACTCCACTAAAACACTCACTTACGCCAAGATTTTTTATCGAATAATATAGACTTTCCATCTAATTTTTTCCTTTTCTCTTCCAGAAGGTATGGTTTTTTTCGCCTTTTTTGGGAAAAGAAGCCTTAAATAACCTTGGTTAAGGATAGGTTTAGGAAAAAAATTAATGAGAAACTCTATATGTATATGGCCCAAAAAGATTCCATTTGGAAAAGGAGGGAATAATGACTTTAGTGCCAAAAAACCCGACAACAACCGGCCAAAAACCGCGATCCAAAAATGCTGCACTAAAAGCTTTTTACACCCCTTATGCAAATAATAAACGACGTGATTATGAAAATTTTTTTGTGGACTAAATAACCTTGCACTATGTAGGTATGAATACAAAAGAAGAGGTAGGGAAAAATTGAGCCGCCCCAAACTAGGTATTGAGGAGATGCGTAGGAAGTATCAAAGGGCTCGATGTGAAAAGGTTAATTTTGACCTTTTGTCTTTTAAGCGAGAACTTGAGTCCTTCATAGACGATTTGCTAGCCTCTGACAGGAGAGATGAAAAATTGTTGACCGAGGCACAGGATATGCTCATTGATTTGATACAGATTATTGAGGAGAGCCATTGTCAACCGTTCAAATCCAAAATACTCCGTTTTTGATTCAATAAATTAGAAAATTACAGAATTATGAGATAGGGGAGTCAACTTCACGAAGTAGTAGGGACTAATTATTTTCCTGTCAGCGTTGCCAAAAACCTAAATGGAATTAGAAGTGGAGAAAAAAGAGGTGGTGGAAAAGGCAATATTGTGAGAATTCATGTTAGTATAAGCTTTCCATTTAATTTTTTTCTTTTCGCTTCCGGCACAGTTCCCTCAGCGTCTCCTGTTGAGAGGTAGTGCTGTTTTGTAACTTTTCCCCACCTTCTACGTCTTAAATGAGTATTTTCCTCTGCCTTAAACGCCGAATTTAGGCTTAAACAAGACATTCCCTACACACCACGAACCTGCCCACAACAAGTGACGCCAGGTTAACAGTGCCTCGCTTCCAGGAAACATGGTTTTTTCCGCTTTTTTTGGGGAAAGAAGCCTAAAATAACCTAGGGTTAAGTGAGGTTTAGGAAAAAATTAATGAGAAAATCTATAGGTTTAAATGGTGTTAATAATTTCTCAATTTTCCAGCTAGTTTCTAGAAGGGTATTTTTATGTGTGTTGTGGTGTGATTTAGTAATCTTTAATTTTACATTGGAGTAAATATTTAGCGAAGTATGGACTACTGTAGAGGAGGATTTGAGACGAAGAATTTTGAGGTTGCAAATATTCTTAAGGAGATAGCTGTTTTTCTGGAAATGGATGATGTGCAGTTTAAACCTAGGGCTTATGAGAAGGCTGCCAGATCCATCGAGGCTTTGCAGGAGGATGTGGAGGAAATCTACAGAAAGGGCGGAATCAAGGCTCTAATGGAAATTCCCGGTGTTGGTAAGAGTATTGCTGAAAAAATAGAGGAACTGATAAAAACGGGAAGGATTAAGTACTATGAGGAGTTGAAGGAGAAGGTTCCAGTAGATTTGGGAAGCCTCTCGGGCATAGAGGGGCTGGGGCCCAAAACCATCAAGACTCTCTGGCAAGAATTGAAAATCAGGAATATTGAGGACTTGGAAAAGGCCGCCCTGGCCCACAAGATATGTAAGTTGCCCGGTTTCAAGGAGAAGACTGAGCAGAACATTTTGAAGGGAATAGAATTCGCCAGGAGGAGTAAGGGAAGATTCATTTTGGGATTCACTCTGCCCCTAATTAGAGATATAGAAAACAGATTGAAGTCGTTGCCGGAGACAAAAAGGGTTGTAGCGTCCGGCTCTGTGAGGAGAATGAAGGAAACAATTGGCGACGCCGACTTCCTAGTCATATCGGACAATCCAAGTAGGGTGATGGACTTCTTCGTTTCCATGCCAGAAGTCATAAACATTATTGGGAAGGGTGAAACCAAGTCCTCCGTGAAGCTGAAAACTGGAATGGATGTTGATGTTAGAGTGGTGCCCGAGGAAAGTTTCGGCGCCGCTTTGCAGTATTTTACGGGGAGCAAGGATCACAATGTTGCCCTCAGAAGAATCGCGCAGGAGAAGGGGTGGAAACTAAGCGAGTACGGCTTGTTTGACGGAGAAAAACAGATAGCTGGTAGAACTGAGGAAGAAATCTATGAGAAGCTGGGTTTACAATGGATTCCCCCAGAGTTGAGAGAGAACACTGGAGAAATAGAGGCTGCTAAGAAAAACAAGCTCCCGAAACTTGTTGACTACAAGGATTTGAAGGGCGATTTACAAGTCCACTCCAACTGGACTGATGGAGCCAACACCATAAGGGAAATGGCTGAGGAAGCCAGGAAACTGGGATTGGAATACATTGTGATATCTGACCACTCCAAATCCCTAGCCATGACCGGCGGACTGGATGAAAAAATGCTTCTAAAACAGGGGAAAGAAATAGACGCACTAAACGAACAGATTTCTGGAATAAGGATTCTTAAGGGCGTAGAGTTAAATATTCTAAAAGACGGTAGCCTAGACATATCAGACGAAACCCTAGAAGAATTGGATGTAGTCAGCGCCGGAATACACTCCCAATTTAAACAAAGCAGGGAAGAAATGACCAGAAGAGTGTTGAAAGCCATTGAAAACCCAAACTTGGACATTCTCTGCCACCCCACCACCAGGGAAATCCAGAAAAGAGACCCCGTTCCACTAGACATGGATAAAATAATCGAAGCCGCAAAAGACACTGGAACAATTCTAGACATAGACTCCTACCCCGACAGACTAGACCTAAAGGACGAATACATAAGGAAAGCTGTGGAAGTAGGAGCCAAACTTGGAATAAGCTCAGACGCACACAGCAAACCCCACCTACACTACCTAGAACTGGGAATCGCCCAAGCAAGAAGAGGCTGGGCCACAGCCAAAGACATTGTAAACACCAGAAAAGTAGAAGAATTTCTAAAAATGGTAAAATCCTAAACAAAAACCCTAAAATCGGACAGATCCAAGCCGAAGCATCAAGTTATACATTGCGACAAAATGTGTGAAGTCAGCTCCTTCAGCGGCCTTCTTCACCCAAAAAGAGGCGAGGCCCCAATTTTGTGTTTTTTCCTTTTTTCAAGTATTTCTACTCTACTCCTCCCCAGGAAATATTCGCTTGGTTTCTCTGTTGACACTCCTAAAAAGAGAAAAAAGATGATTATTTGTGGTTTTGTTTTATTTGGCTATCCATAGGTCTCGTGGGAAGTCTTTTGTTAAAATTTCGGGGCCCTTCTTTGTCACCAGTACAATGTCTTCGGGCATAGCCCCCACCAGCCGCATTTCCAAATCAAACGCTCCCACTTCTACACAAAACACCATATTTTCCTTTACTAATGTGGGATTGTCGGGTATAATCCAGGGTGGCTCATGGTTTGACAGGCCCATGCCGTGCCCTACAAAGTTTATTATGTGCATCTGCATAGGATCCTTCTTCTTTAACGCTTCAACTGAGGCTTTGTGGGCGTCTCCCACCTTTGCCCCTGGTACCAAGGCGTCTATGGCTGCCTGTTCCCCCTCTATGGCTAATTTGCTTAGTTCCACCTGTTTCTTTGGCGGGTCGCCTACGTAGAATGTTCTTTGCCAATCCATCTGGTAGCCCTTATAGGTGGGTCCGCAGTCACTGATTCCCATATCTCCCTCCTTTATGATGCGGTCTACAGGTCCAGTTATCCACCTGAAGACTCCTCCCTCCTCCTCAGCGTTGCTTGTCCAGCAGAGCCAGGTTGAACAGTTTGGTGATTCCAGCAGGTCTTGTTCGGCGCAGGCTCTCCAGAAGGCTCTATGTACATCAAGCTCGTTTACTCCGGGTTTAATGGTTTCAAAGGCCGCCCTCAAAACTTTGACTGATCTCTTGCAGCCTTCACGGATGATTTCAATTTCGTATGGGGTTTTCACACTCCTCTGCTCCCATATGACAGGGTCTGCGGCTACGATTTTCACATCTGGCAATCTTTTGTTTAGGAGGTCGTATTCTTCAAACGAAAGGTAGGTGTCTATGTCAGGACCCTTCTCAATCCCGATTGTTCCCCTATCTAGTTTTAGTTCTTTTAGGGTGTCTAGCAGTAATTGCCAAAACTCGCTGGGCACCCTTTGCCCGGTTAGGAAGGAGGCCAATAATTGTCCGCCCTCAGTTTCACTCCAGAAGCGGTTGTCTTCAACATAGGTTGTTAAAAGATTCTGCCAATAAAAGGCTCCGTGGCAGACATTTACTGGGTTGTGGTCTCGGGGTATAATCATGCAGGAACGCCACACCCAATTGTGCATTTGGGCCACATCTGTCCATCCGCCATAGTATCGCCAGTTTATAGGAGAGAATAGGATCATGGCGTCCATGTTGTGTTTGGCTAGTAGTTCTCTAGCTGTCTGGATACGTTTCCTGTATTCTGGGTAGGGTATTGTTTCCCATTTTTTCTTGGTTACCTCTCCCTTTTTAGCCATTACAATTCACCCTTTTTTTTGAGTCTGTTCTCCTCCAATGAGAGGCATCTAAAAATGTAACTATTAGTTTAAACCTTTTTTATTGAGTATATAAGTTTAGTTGTCCTTTTTGTGGTGTGTCTTTGAATTCTTGGAGTGTTAAATTTGTGGTTGATGTGAATGGGGGGTTGGGTTTTTCGAGTTATTTATGTTAAAAGCGAATCTATTTTTAATTAAAAATGGCGATAGAAAATTTTTTTACCGAGAGGGAACAATATTAACACGTAGTTATCTTAAAATTCGTAGCTTAACGATAAAATATAATATTTTCCGCGAAGGAAAAAGTAGCCCAAGGGGTCTCTTCACAAAAAGTTTCTACACGTGAACAGTTTTTAGGTAGATTACCCATGCCCTATGGAAGGAAGTTAAAACTAAAAAGTAAGAAACTATTGGGGACATCAGCTGCTTTAGCACTGGTTCTCGCTTTCTCCCTCATAATGATAAGTTCATTCACATCACCAGATAATGTTCTGCATCTTGAACCGGGATTTTTTAGCAGTGGTCAGAGCGTACCCAGCCACCCCAAGGATATGATATACCTTTATCCGAATCGTAATGATACCAATGTAGATGGGTCCCCCAGTGTGGGTTTCCACTCCCACTGGCCAAACCTAGCTGACCAAAATACTAGCACCTATGATACACTTACCGAGAGCAACACTAACCCTTCAGCTACGCATACACTTGTGCCAAATGGTGAAACTGGAACTGAACAACTTTACCCTAATCCCGCTGAAAAACCAAATTGGGAGTGTTGCAACGAATCTGACGATGACACCTCCTATGTTTTTTTAAATAAGACAAACACTTGGAAAATGGATTTGTACAACTTGGAAGAACCTCCAGTAATTGAGGGAGCGATTATAAATTATGTAGAGGTTTGCGTAACAGTTAAACTCCATCTTTTGTCGAACTCTACATATGGTATTGTGGTTCCCATGCTTTATAGTCCAAGTTGGTCACTACCTGCACAGCAAGGAAGTACCTTTAACGTTTATTCTGATGGTTATGTGAATTTCTCAAGTAGGTGGGATCGGAATCCAGATACACTTGAGTCCTGGAATTGGTCTGATTTGGAGGATCTCCAGGCAGGAGTCAGGTTGAGGATTCCTAAAGGGCCTGATGCTGAGTTGCGGTGTACTTTTGTTTGGGTTGTTGTAAATTATACCGTGCCAAATTATGAGTTGGATTTAGAGCTCCAGTGGACAAATGTTCCCCTAACTGCATCTAATAGCAATTTATGTATCCGAACCGGCAATTTTACAAGTAATGAGAATATTAGTGTATGGTACTGGTCAAATGGTGCTTGGAGAGGAATTATTTCTAATCTACAAAATAATACGTGGAATAATGCTTCATTGAAAATTGATAGTTCAACATTAACTATTCGATTCAAAGGTAACAGTGAAAATTTGGATAGAGTTCAGGACTCTTGGGAAATTGCTTTGGCTGTGCTGGTTTTGGACTATGTTCCTCCAGCGGTTTCACCTTATTTTGAAATGTTTTTAATTGCCTTCTTGCTTGGCAGCGGAAATCAGCCCAGTTCATCTTCTGCTGCACTGATTATTGGTGCAGTTACTGTGGTTTCGGTTTTTGGCTTGGTTGTGAGTCGTTTCTATATTTCT
This sequence comes from Candidatus Jordarchaeia archaeon, assembly GCA_029856435.1. Classification (GTDB taxonomy): domain Archaea; phylum Asgardarchaeota; class Jordiarchaeia; order Jordiarchaeales; family Jordiarchaeaceae; genus Jordiarchaeum. The sequence goes on along the minus strand of JAHQXB010000175.1, from coordinate 9,092 downwards.
GGGGAGGCTGCGTCGTTCCGAAGGAGGAGGCTTAAGCAGTTGGAGGAGGCTAGAAAGAGGATTCGGAGAGCTTTGGAGGATGTTGGTGATGGAGGAGCGTCTTAAGATATTGGTGATGGGGCCCACCAGTGCTGGTAAAACATCCATAATTCTTCAAGTAATCTACGGATTGAACGCAAAGGACCTTGCAGGTATGGAGCCCACTATGCTAATTAAGGTTCATCCCGATTTTAGGCATGGGAGTTATCTCTGCAAGTTTTTTGATACCGGTGGGCAGGAGAGAATGTTTGATGAGTATTACCGGCCAGAGAGGGAGGAGTCTCTTTTCAGTAAGGCGAATATTTTTATCTATGTGGTTGATTCGGGCGATCCTAGTAGGCTTCGCCTAGCGAGGAAGGAATTTTGGAGATCCATTAGCAGAGTTGCCAAGTATTCCCCTCAAGCTTTTCCAGTTATTTTTGCGCACAAACAGGATTTGAAAGTCCACCTACCACCAGATGAGATAAGGAATATTCTAATTGGACCAGCTGAACTGTACCAGGAGTATCTTCCCGAGGATTTGCAGGAGAGAAGGCGGGTGGAAAAGATGGTGAAGAGAATCACTGTTTACGGCACTTCAATTATGGATCGTGTTAGCGCTACTGGTGAGCGTGTGGATTACTGGAAGAGGTCTGACGAAGCCATAATTGAGGTGATAGACAAATATAAGAGATTTCTCAAAGAGGATATTTTGCTGGGTGTGGAAGCAAGGAAAGTGTATCCGGAAAAATTTTTGAACAGTCTTACATCTCTGCTTGTGGATGTAGACCGTAGCTTGAGCTCCGTGGGAAGTGTGGTTTTGGATAAAGTGAGTAGTTTTGTCATTGCGTCAACTTTTAAAGAAAGTGAAGTTAAGGATACACTGTTGGGGAATATAATAACACATGCTGCTTTAATTCTGGAGGAACGTGAGAAAGGTTTTCCAGATGCCATTATTCTTAGGACAGAAGGTTTATTAATTTTGGTTAAAAGTGTTAATAAAGAAGTGGCGTTTTTGACTGCGTTTCCCGGCAATAAACCGTTTGATGAGGTGAAATTGCGTAAATCGGTTGAAAAGTTCCTGGAAAAAATTTCAGAAATCTTTAAAAATGTGAGTTGACACCCGAGGGAAACGGATGCCTAAGGGAGTTTTCGTCACCTATTTTGACGCAGTTGAGGGTGTGGTGCTAAAACCAGAATATATGTACATAACGGATGGAACACGAGTAACGGAGGGTTTGGCTCAACAGTTGTACTTTGCTCACTCCACGGGGGAAACCAGAGAGTATCTTGAAGTTAGGATGGGGAACATTAAAGTTGTAAGCTACTACTCGGGAATGGCCCCCAAATCCCATAACCAGATATGTATAGCGATGCTTCTGGAAGAGAAGGAGATGGGAGTAGCCTACAAGGCGTTCCTTAAAACCAAAGCCATAGAAATAGTTAAACTCTTGGATAGTGGCGAAGAAGTCAAAATCCGAGAAATCTACAAGGAACTGGAGAAAAGAGAAAAAACAGTAGACAGGACGCACCTCATGATACGGGTATTAGCAGACGAAGAAACATGGAAGAGCCTCGCCGCACTCAGAGAGGGAAAAACAGTGGAACCATCAATTCTCTCCCACTTGAAAAGATTAGAGCTGGTATCCCAAAAGAGCAATGGGGAGAAAAAGTTTGACGTTATGAAAATAAGGGTTTACAAGGCACCCTCAGACTCCATAATAAAGGATTTAGAAAGGGGAAAAGTACCCCAGAACATAAGGTCTGAGGTAGGCCAAAAAGTGATAAACGCCATAGACGAACTCCAAACACAAATAAAACAGGAAATAGAAGAGAGACCCATAGACATTCTTGAACCTCTCGTAAACTCAACAAACTATCAAATAGTTAAAATTTTAGAGAAGGAAGGAATAACCCCAATAAAAACCTTGGCAAAAAAGATAGGAGTCGAGGAGGAAACCATCCTATACCACATAGAACAGCTAAAAAACAACATGCTCGCGGACTACACCCAAGAATACGTCTACCCACTCCTAAAAGTAACAATAGAAACAAAAACCGAAGAAAAAAACTTCACAAACCGAATAAGAAAGCTCCTCAAAAAAACTACGGGCATAAAAATTGAGAAAAACAAGATTGAAAGTTAGAACCTTACCGAAATCCCCATTCCAGAGTCCTAGAAATAATGGCGAAAAGAAAAAGAATATTTTTTGGTTTCAAGTTTGAGGTTTTAGAGGTTCGCTCCTGCTCTGAAGGCTCTCAAGTTTATTTCGCCGGTTCCTGGGGGAGTATTCTTTATGATTTCTTCCTCTAGAACTTCTTGTTTTACGGGAATCATTTTTGTGGCGTATGCTGCTCCCAACATTACCATGTTTAACGCCCTTGCACTTCCCGTTTCTCGTAGAGAGACATCAGTGCCACTAATGGTCTTTACTTTTGTAATCTCCAAATTTTTCAGGTAGCCTAATATTTGCTCCATTGTGGGGTACTTGTGTGCCAGCCGTCCAGACATATCTCTTAGCCCGTCGCGAGATAATCCCCGGGTTTCAATAGGATAATCATTAGTGATTACGAGGGTTTCCCGGCTTCCATAAATTGAGGCTACTTGGAGCGCCACAAGTGGTTCAAAGGAAACTATCAGGTTTGCTCCTCCCTCCGGAATCCTGGGAGAGTAGAGTTCCTCGCCAGTCCTAATGTAACAGTAAGTGATAGCGTTCCTATGTGTCCAGGGGGGAACATCCGCAGATAGAACATTTTTTCCCATCTGGGAGAGGGCTATCACGAGCAACCTTTCAGTAAGAATGATTCCCTGACCAGACAATCCGCAAATTATGAGGTTCAACTCTTCACCCATAGATTAGAATCCTCCTTCACCTAATTTCCTCTATTGCCTTATGGGGACATATCTGGGGACAGACACCGCAGCCCACGCACAAAGCCAAATCTATTTCGGGAGACCGATACTGGAGATTGGGGTTGTCTGCCCAAATCAATGCTATGCACCCAAAGTTTTCAATACAGTAGCCACATATGGTACAGTTTAAACAGCGTTTAGCCTCCATAACCGCTAACTGCTCCGAATATCCCAACAGTATCTCCTCAAAATTTTTCTTCCTCTCCTCTGGACCTAAAACGGGCATGGATACCCTCTTTTTCCTAACTATGCCCCGGGGAACCACTACCACTTCGGGAAGCTTGTTTCTGACCTCTTTTCTTCCCTCAACTAAGTTTTCGCCCTTTAGGTAGCGGTCTATGCTCTCTGCAGCCATGTGTCCGGTTTGCACCGCCTCCACAAAGCTTGCAGGACCATTAACACAGTCGCCAGCTGCAAAAACTCCCAGTATGTTGGTTTCCAAGGTCTCGGGGTTAACTTTGAAGGTTTTGAGTGGCGTTTTGTCTAATTTTTCAAATCCTTTAAAGTCTGGTTCCTGACCGATGGCTATGATTATGGTGTCGGCTTCCATGACTGTTTCTGTGCCTTCAACGAATTGTGGCGAAAAATTTCCTTGGGAGTCAAATACACAGCTACAAACTATGGTTTCTAAACCTACCACTTTGCCTTCCTTTGTGAGGATTCTTTTGGGTCCCAATGAGGGACATATTTTGACTCCCTCTTCTACTGCTTCTTCTAACTGCCATTCGTGGGCTGGCATCTCTTCACGTGATTCCAAGCAGACCATGGAAACCTCTTTTGCTCCCAGTCTAACCGCGCATTGAGCACAGTCCACTGCCACATTCCCCCCACCGACGACAATTACTCGTTCCCCCAGCTCTACGCTTTTTCCCATCTTTACTTCTCTCAGGAATGGCAGTCCGTAAATGACTCCTTTACTCTCCATTCCTTCCAGTTTAATTCTTCGAGGATTCTGGGCACCTATAGCCACTAGTATAGCTTTGAACCCCTCACGCCAGAGATTATCAATGTCGTATATGGGAGTGTCAGTTTTCAGCTCTATTCCGGTTTCAAGAATCTGATTGATTTCTTTTTCGGCGACTTCCCTGGGAATTCGGTAATCGGGGAGGCAGCCTGTTATCATTCCTCCGGGCTTTTTTGAAGCTTCGAAAACTGTTACCCTATAGCCCCGCTTTAGCAAATCATAGGCCGCTGTTAGTCCGGCGGGGCCCGCCCCCACTATTGCAACCTTCTCTTCTCTTTTTGGCTCAATTTTTTCCCGCCGCAACTCGTGTGAGTAAAAATCGGCTAGGAAGCGTTTCAAATCCCTTACTGCTATGGGTTGATCTATGTCGCTTCTTGTGCAATATGTTTCGCAAGGATGATGACAAATTCGTCCACAGATGGCGGGGAAGGGCATCCTCTCCACAATAATTTCTAGGGCCTCCCTAAATTTTCCCATGGATATTAAAGTTACATATTTTGGAATGTCTATGTCTGCAGGGCAGGCTGCATGGCAGGGAGCCCTGCTTCCAGTCCAGGCCTGACATAACTCTCTGTTTATTTTCCACTGGTTACCTATAGGTTTCAAACTCATTTAGCAATCAACCCCTTTATTCTTTGTGCCAGAAGCGCGCAGGTTTGCCTAGCTATTACCACAGCCACACCCTCAACCTCTAAGGCTTCTCTGAGGGTTTTGGTGGTTTCCTCAAAGTTGTATGGGTCTACCACCTTAACGTAGTCTACTTGGAAGGATTTCACTATCTCCTCAATGTCCAAAATCTTAGTGGGTTCCCTAGTTGCGGTAATACCAAAGGCCCCGGGGTGGGGCTGATGCCCAGTATTACCCGTTGTCCTGTTATCAAGGACGTAGAGCAGCAAGTTAGCTTTGTTATAAACCGCATTAACCAGTGCAGACATTCCCGAGTGGAAAAATGTACTATCCCCAATGTACGCGATTATTTTATCTTTTGAACCAGCGTGGTAGATTCCGCTAGCCATACTGATTCCAGAACCCATGCTGAGGTTTGCATGTGAAGCGTTAAGTGGAGGTACAGCCAACATACCGTAGCAACCCACATCTCCAATGAAGGTAACGTTCTCTCCGTAAAGCTCATTGCAAACAGTCTTCAGGGCAAACCCAGCGGCTAGTTCCGGGCATCCGGGACAGAATCTGGGAACATTAATAAAGAACAGTTCCCTGTACAGCAGATTTTTGCCCCTCTCGATTCTCTCCTCTTCCTCCCGAGGCAGGAAGGCTACATTTAGCATTTTGCCCAATGCCCGTCCAATCATATTTCGAGTAATCTCGTTGCAGATGGGAATGTCACCAGTAAGTTTGCCAAAAATCTTGGCATGCCTGTCCATGTTTGCCGAGAAAGCACGCACCTCTGTTTCCACGAAGGGTTCGATCTGCTCCACCACTAAAACCTTCTCCGTTTTCTCCAATATTTCAGCAACCTTACTTTGGGGCAGGGGATAAGAAGTAACCAGTTTCAGAACTGCCACCTTTTCCTTTACACCCAGAAACTTTACGGCTTCCATTGCCTCTTGGTAACACTCACCAACTGCAATCACCCCAAACCGGGCCTCCCTACCAAAAACCAGCGTGTTCCAAGGCAACTCATCCACAACTTTTTCAGTGTACCTAGCCTTAGGCAGTGAACCCACAGTATTCTCCCACTCCCTCACTGGCAATTCGTCGTGAAACCTCATGTGCTTTGCACCGAAAGGCTTCATAGGCCAGGGGAAGGCGTCTCCTAGAAGCCAGCGGCGATTCTTATCAAAGCTTGTTTCCCTCTCCCTTATATCGTGGCGAATTTCTCCAAAAGTGACTGGAGCTCTCTGATAAGCCAGCCCAGTCGTAATTCTAACCACAACTGGGAGTTTAATCTTTTCTGAAAGCTCAAAGGCCTGAAAAGTATAGTCCTTAACCTCCTGTATTGAGGTGGGCTCGATGACCGGAACTTCAGCGTACCTTGCCAAATAGCGGGTATCCATTTCATTCTCAGTTTCTAAAGCGCCCGGATCATCGCCTACCGCCAACACCAAACCTGAGGGGCCGAGATTAGCTCCCTGAACCAGAGAATCTATGACAACATTCATACCCAACTGTTTCATGGGTGACAAGGCCCGCACACCAGCCATAGCTGCCCCAAGGGCCACATCATATGCAACTTTTTCGTTAGATGACCATTCCACATGCATTGAGGGATAGATTTTTGCTGCCATAGCTAAGCTCTCAATCGTGTATTGGAGGGGCGAACCGGGATAAGCTGCCACCACCTTAACACCAGCTTCAATAGCACCTCTGGCAATCGCCTCGTTGCAGCTAATCATAAATGTTTTTCCCGGATAATCCTTAGCCACATCACCGCTAGCCCACTTTAAAAAAGTTGGAGGAGCATAAGTTTCTTTACCCATCTTCAAAATCCTCTCAACAAATAACTTTTAAAACATTATAGTGACAATTCATAAGTCTATCTATTGCCCTGTTCCTAAATAGTTTCCCAAATTCAAGAGAATAGAAAGGGTAGGAGTTTATTTATAAATAAGTTTTATGTTGTATTTAGCCCAGTATTAAAGAAGGAATAACGAGGTTCCAAACGCCAGAAGGGGGACTATTTTGACTTTTTCGACGCACACTCGCCTGGGGGAACGGCCCCAAAATAGAGCTTTTCGAAAAAGGAGAAATATTCCCTCAGATCGGTTCCCATAAGCTAAATACACAGTTTCATGTTTACTAAAGGTATGCAAAAAGAGATAAAAATTATGAAACGGATTGCTTGGTCATTATTTTTATAAATATAAATTATGCAAAGGTTTAGTAAATTCTTAGAAGTTATGTATATATGGAAAAAGATTAATGGAGCAGGTTGCCTTAGTGACTGGAGCCACTTCAGGTATTGGTAAGGCCGTTGCTTTACGTTTTGCAAAGGAGGGAGCAAAAGTCGCTGTGGTTAACCTTAACTTGGAAGGTGCTAAAAGGGTAGCAGAAGAAATTAAAGATTTGGGCGGAGAAGCTATTGCAGTTCAATGTGATGTTGTGAAGAAGAACAGGTGGTTAGGGCGGTCAAAACTGTTGAAAAAATTTTGGTGCGATTGATATACTTGTTAATAATGCGGGAATAATGGTGACAGGCTTTTTCTAGGATATCACATTAGATTATTGGCATAAAATGTTTAAAGTACATGTTGATGGGACATTTCTATTCAGTAAAGCAGTCATTAAGAACATGATACACGGCCCATAGCCCAAGAAGTCGCAAATAGGGGAATAACGGCGAACGCTATAGAGTTTCTCATTAATTTTTTCCTAAACCTATCCTTGAATGGGGTTATTTAAGGCTTCTTTTCCCAAAAAAGGCGGAAAAAACCATACTTTCTGGAAACGAAAAGGAAAAAATTAAATGGAAAGTCTATATAGTTGGGGAAGAGATAAGCACTCCAATGACTCAAATTCCAGAAAAATGTTCCCAGAACTTCCCAAAAGTATTCCCATTCATAGGTGGGGAACAGTAGAAGATATAGCATCAATCATGGCATACTTGGCTTCAGATGAGGCAAGTTACATAACGGGACAAGCAATTGTCGTTGATGGAGGATGGACCTTAACTAGAGCAGGAATACCAACCTTATAGTAGTTGACACTCTCCATGGCTGAAGCCAGGAGATTCCTGCTTCTAAGGTTTTCATCGGCTCTGTGTTCATTGCCCTTTTTAGGCTTCCACCTCACTCCATTCCACATATAGGAGCGGGGGCTGTGCCACCAGCCCGTTAACCTCGCCTCCATGGAGGCTAGCTATTTTTAAGGCTCCGAAGATACCGGCGTTTAAACTTATTGACAATTCATCCCACGGTTAAAACCGTAGGCTTGTCGCTGCGACTTGTAATTCTCTTCTTATTTTCATTTTATAATTGCTATAGTTTATCGAGCAGAACTTTTAGTTGTTTTCTTATGTTTTCTATCTCTGCCTGCCTATTCAGGTATTCATAATCGATTTTATCTCTGAGATTTAGGATTATGGCTGCTGCGTCTTCGATGTCTTGGGGGGAACCATAAATAAGTTTGGAGATGATGGTATCTTCTGGTGAAGCTATCCACACATCTAAGCCCAATACCTTTTCCCTTCTACGGTTCTCCAGTGCTTTTGAGTCAAGACGGGTATATATTCCTTTAGCATCTACTCTAAGCGGAGATTTGGTGTCAAAAACAGAGAAGTGGCTTTTCTCTCTCAGTGAGGCGACGATTTCGCTTTCCAACACATCTAGGGCATGTTTCCTGAATGCGGACACCAGCTTAGCAATGGACTCAGTATCTGAGGGGGGAAGCTTAATCACCACGTCCAAATCCGCGGTTGATCTGAGCCTACCATAAATTATTGCAACAAGACCACCAATAATAACATATTCTAAGCCTGCTTCATTTAGCGCAGAAAGAGCCCTTTTCACAAAGTCTTCAAAGCTCATCTCTATCACGCTCAATTAGAATATGCCTCAGAATGTCCATCAATTCTTCCCTAGTTTTATATGGATAGTCCTTTTTTAGTTGTTCAAGCTGAACTTTAATGACGAAATCCGTGAGCCAACCAGCTATCCTAACCGGATCCGCACCCAATTCCTTGGTCCTCTTTATGTCCATTTTAATTTTCTTAAGCCGGCGTTCATCAGGAAACCACATTTTTCACATAACCCCTCATCAACCACTATCCAAATAATACCTAAACTTGTACCTTCTACCTCAACCATTCTTCTATAATTGGAGAAATGAGGATTCGCTTAAGTCAGAGGCGAAAACCCTCACACACTAATACACTACCGTTAAAATGGGGGATTTCCGCTTGATTTCCGAGATTGTCAAGCATTTACTATGGAACCACATTTGGTATATTTCACCTTTTACCAAACTGGAAGCCCCATCATCAGAATAGTTAAACCAGAATTCTTCCAGATTTTAACCTGAATATTCTTAGCAGTTTATAAATTAGATATTTTGTATGTGTTTAGCTATCTTGTTTTATTTATCTTTTTTCCCGGGTGTTAGGGTGCAGTTAACTGGGTGTCACCTTTTGGGTGTATGTTTTTGGGCCGTTTCCTGCGTTCCCATATTGAAGCCCATTTTGAGTTACTGAGGGGTAGAAACGCCGAAAAGGGCGTCTCGGGAGTGTGATGAAAGCTGAAA
>JAHQXB010000123.1 GCA_029856435.1 Candidatus Jordarchaeia archaeon | reverse complement strand
CATGTATATTGGTTCTTCGGAGAATCTCCTGAGAGCAGCGGTGATGGGATACATGCCTACTGTTTTGTTCTAGGGTTGTAATAAATTTTACGTTTCTCCCAACGGCACAATTAACTGGGCGTCGCCTTTTGGGTGTACGTTTATGTCGTGTCCTGTGTCCCCATATTGAAGCCCATTATGAGTTATTCTGCAGGGTAAAAAGCCGAAAAGGGCACCCCAAAAAGGGATGGTGAAGGCCGAAAAACAAACAACACGCAGCAGGCGGCACCAAATTAATTGTGCCAATAATTTTGAGAGAAGACATAAAAGTATAGACCGATTTCTACGAGCTTTTAATATATTAATTTCTTACTTTTGATATTTGCAAGGTAGACTTGCATGAGTTTTGTGCCTCAGACGAAAAGGCAAACGCGTTTTTTAGCAGGAGAAGGTTACTTTCTGTTTTTTAGCCCCACTGGCGTACCTCTATCCTTAAATTTTCTAGGCTTATTTGGGTTCTGTTAAGGTTTTTTTCCAGCTCCTCCTTCTTTTTTTGGTATTCCTCTTCAGACATTTCTCCTGTTTTGTGTCTTGCGTATAGTAGCTCTAATGTTTCTTGGATGTTTTTTCTCTCTTTTTCTAGCTGTGCAATCCAGCTCTCCACCCTGTCTTTTTCGATTCTGTGTTTTTTCTTTACTCCTTCGAGTTCTTTTTCGTATTCTTTACGTAGCTTTTCGAATGTTTCATTGCTGATTTCTTTAGATCTGTAAACTTCCTTAAGTTTATCTAATCGCGCCTTCAATTCTTCTTTTTCTTTGGATATTTTCTCCAATGGTAAAGGTTTTATTAGCTTCTCTATATCTTTCTCTTCCTTCTTGAGTTCGGCTACCCGGTTTTTTAAATTCTTTATTTTGTTTCTGTACTCTTCGATAGATATATCGCCTGACAATCCCTCCATCATCTTATCTATCTCCCTTGTAAGCTCAGACCTTTCCCCAATGAGTTCTTCCAGTTTTGTTCTCAACTCTAACTGATACTTAATATCCTCGGGAATCTCTTCTTTGCCAGAAATCTCTTCAACGGCTTCATGAAAAGATTCCAGCTGCGATTCTTCTGGTTTTTCTTCGCTGAACCACTCATCCTTTTCCTCTAGCTTTTCCCCGCAGTACATACAGTATTTCATACCCGCCCTAGCGGTCTTCCCGCAACTTGGACAAACCTTCTCACTCATTTCTCTCAGCCTCTTCTTTAGAATCAGTCAATACATTGAGTTTTTTATGTATAGAATCTGTAACTATCCAACAAAGAAAGAAGTTCTATAGGGTAATTAGGAACCAGCCACATATAAAAGTACTTTTTAAGGAAAAAAGGGGAATGAGGAAATATTAAGTTTTTACTGAAGAGCATCATATTGGACTCAGTACCGTGGCTTGTACACTTGCTAAAACTGTTACTGTTGGAATTCCTGTACCTAAGGATATGATTAGAGAGAGGGTTTGAGCAAGATCCGGTGGCACAACGCCCGACGGCGTAAAGATTAGGGCAGTAACCCAGAGTGTGTTTGTTGTGGGGTCATATAGGGTCCAAATATTTCCGGGGAGAGCATTATTTGGTGGTAGAGCTAGAGAGTAAACAGCTGTGTTGACAACATTCGTGTACTTTGCTTGTTTGTACAGGCTCTGGGTTGTGATGCCTATTGGTATCGCCAAAACTAATAGAGCGATTAAAACGATAACTAGCCTTCTACGTAAAACCCTTGCAGCCACTCTTTCTTTCCTTACAGACACCGCAGGTCTTATTCCCTGAATCCAGAACAGTGCAGTGCAGCACAGATTTATACTGAAAATGTTGATTAATAATAGTTCAAGCGAACCTGCGGCAATACCGTACTGAGCCAAAGCTATGCCGACCCCAATGTTTGCTGCCGGTGGAAGAAGCGAAGCAGCCACCGCTACCCCCACTAGTGTAGATTCTAGACCACCACTGAGAGCCACACCAGCCGCAAAACCTGAAGCTATAGCTAGCGCCATATCAGCTATGTTTGGTCGGGATCTGGCTAAAATCTCAGAAGTTGGCGCAGCTCCCGGGAATAAGTAAGTCAAGAATAAACCAAGAGCTATAGCGAGGATAATACCTACAGCTTCTGCCTTAATACTATTCATAAACATTTCTCTTTTACTGAGAACCGTTCCCATGGCGGTACCAGTAATTGGTCCCATAAGGGGGGATACCACCATACTGCCAATTATTACTGCGGCATTGTTCCCTAGCAGTCCCAAAGATGCCAAAACTCCAGCAAGGATTGTTAACACAATGTAATTAATGTTGATCTTGGCTGACTTTTCCACCATCTGGATGATTTCATCGCTGGATGAACGTTTGAAGGAAATTAAGGGTTTCTTTGTAATTATCGAAGGCAGAGAAGCAGTTAAAGGAGTTAATTGGATTTTTCCGAACTCCCTGCCTACACCCAGACGTTTTAACTCGTATAGAACCGCATCTACATCGTCGTCTTCTGAGGTGATTAAAATTAGGGTATTCTCCTTCCCTGAAACAGTCGAGAAATCTCTTCCGGAATCACTTAAAATCTTTGTTATTCGCTCTGATTCTTCAGTCGGCACAACTACTTGTACAGTCTTCATTTATTCTCCACCAAGCACATTTTGGATTAAAATAGTACGTTGAAAAATATTTAAATTATACCCTAAACCCACAAAATATGCTTTTAAGGGATTGACTTTTAAATAATAGACAAGTGCAGCCAATCCGTAATTAAGAGAGGACATATTTTTATTAGTGAATTCTGTCTAATTAAAATAGTTGAATTTATAGAACTCGCTCCCAAATAGTGGTTGGTGAATTAATGTCTAAGGAAAAAAATGTTGAAAAAATGCTTAAATACCTCGACGAGGCTTGGACGAAACCCCCCTCGATTATCATCAATACCGAGGATTATATTTACTGCCTGTATCCAACAGATTCCGTAACTAAGGAAAAATGGGTGGAAGCATCGTTAACATTACCTGAGGCAAATCTAGAGGAGAGAAATTTGACACCCAAAGAAGCGCTGGTATACTTGCTTGAAGAAATCACACATGGCTTACCAGGGTATGCCCAGCTCCCTATTGTGCTGGAAGTCGGCGACCTCGACAAAGTCAAAGAAAAGGTTAAGGGAGTTTGAAACACAAATTATCCTTACAGTTTTTAGCCCTAACTCAATCTCTTCTATTTGACCTTTTTCTTAGAACTACGAGCGTCTTCTTCAGATGCTTTATCCACATGTTCCGAGACCATTCCCGTAAGAGAAGAGAAATCCAATGGAAATATCATACGTGTTTGTTCATTATTTCCGAGCGCATCCAGAGCCTTTAGATACTGCAAAGTCATGGTCTTACTATCAATATCCTTTACAACTCCAAAAACCTTACCAAGAGCTAGTGCTTCACCCTCTGCCTCCAAAATAATGCTCTGCTTCACACCTTCCGCCTCTAAGATAGCCGCCTCACGGTCTCCCTCAGCCTTCAGAATCTCGGAGCGTGCGTCACCTTCAGCCACTTTAATCGCTGCTTCTTTGGTACCGTCAGCCTCAATGACCATAGCTCGCCTAATCCGTTCCGCCTCCATCTGGCGAACCATAGCGTTTTGAACCCGACTGGGAGGGAGAATCTCTCGGATCTCAACACTGGTAACCTTAACACCCCACCGCTCAGTCATCTCGTCCAACTTGTCTCTGAGAACGGTATTGATGTATTCTCTCTTGGCGAGCACATCGTCAAGCATAATGTCCCCAATTACCGATCTTAGGGTGGTTTGTGCAATGCCAATGGCTGCACCCCGAAAGTCTTTAATCTTAACCACGCTATCCTCAGGATTAATCACTCTATAATAGAACAACACGTCAATGTCCAAAGGGCTGTTGTCCCCTGTTATGCACATTTGTCTCCGAATTTCGAAGTAGTTTTCCCTTAGGTCCACCTTAACCGCTCGGTCTATGAGGGGCAGAAGGAACACTATACCTGGCCCTTTGGTTCCAGATACTCTTCCCAACCTAAATATTACGGCCCTCTCATACTCCCTCAATATTTTTATGTTGGGCACAATTAATGCCAACAATATGAAGATTACAACCACCATTAAAATTATTAGGGTACCATAGTCTGCGCCATCCATATTTCTTCAATCCCCATTAACCCAAAAAATAGGTTCTATGAATTAATCTTCTACACTTACATATTACCTTTTCGATTGAGGAATTACAAGCGTTCTACTCCTAGAAAAAAGGAGTAGGTTTTTGGTGATTATTCTTGTTCTTTGGTTTTTTCGGGGGTTCCTAATATTTTTCCTATTTTTTGGACTCCCTTTTTTAATCCGGTGATTACTGGTGGGGCTTTGGTTTCCAGCTGGAAGCGTTCTTGTATTGGTTTTGGTATTGTATTTCCATATTCGGCTTCTGTTTCGTACAGGTCCGTGGCGACGACTTCCATTTTTAGGATTTCTATTTGCGGCTTGAGGTCCTGATGGTTGCGGTTTATTATGAAGGTGTCTATGTGTTCTTCAAAGGTTTTGGCTACCCCTAGGGGCGTTGGTTCGATGCCCAGCGTTTCTAGAAGGAGGGTTGACCTTTTAGTGATTGGAGGACAAATTACTGTGACGTGTCCCTGGCAGTTTTCGATGGCTTCCTGAATATTTTTGTTTTTTATGATTGGCATGATGCTTATTGGATCATTGGGTGTGATGAGTATTGATTCACTATCTTTTATGATTTTTACCACTTGATCAAAAGGCTTTATTTTTTCCATTCCTTCTAATTCCAGTTTTTTAACGTTAAATTCCTTTTTTGCAGTAAAGTATTCTAATAAGCTTATTTCGCCTTCCCCTGTTTTGACAGTCGCTTCGACTTCTCCATTCGTAAAGGGTATTACGTTTGTTTTAAGCTGTAGGGCTTTACATAGATCCCGATGAACGCTTACAAGGTCCTGGTTATTTTTTAATTTTCCTTCTCTATACAAGGTGATCCCAATCTTGGCGTCTGATGTAGGTATGCTGGTTTTAACGCCAAACTTTTCTAGTATGCCTTGGAGTGTGTAGGAGTCCACACCATCTTTGATTTTTGATAAAAGAAGTATTGCACTGTCCGTTTCATGCATAATTTTTAAACCAGAAAAGTAGTAGTCATGTATGTTATTTGCTATTATGGTAACATCACTCAGGGAATACGCTTTAGACATTACTCTTAGTATGGGGGGAAGTTCTGCACCTGCATAAATTATTGTTTTCATTTTTGCCACCGGAATCCTTCTCTCAACATTTTATTTATATTTAATTCTATAGACGCCTAAAAGTGTTTTTAGTTTATCCTATTCTCGCACCTAATGATAAAGTTTCCTTTCCTGAGGAGAATTACTGTACTTTGCAGAATTTCTTGGCCTACCCACTCATTTGCATACTCATCGTAATATGCAGCGTTCTTTATGTGAACTTTCTATGGGAAAAAAGCTTTTCCTTAATTTTTAGGGAAGGTATGGTACATGGATCTTTTGTGCAGTTTCATTAGTATAATTACAACTAAAAATTGAATGTGCGACCATTGCGAAAATAAAAGTTTAAAGAAATGGAAAGGTGAACAAAAAGCTATGCTGTTAACTTTATGATAAAGTTAAAAAGGTATTTTGGTTTTCTAGTATTTGTCCCTATTACCTTAAAATGGTTGCGTGCAATATGAAGGAAGCTTCATTTCTAGTTCCACATAACTTAATAGCACGGAGCGACTAAAGCTATGTCTGTTCGATATAAAAAAGTTGTTTTTCCCTTCACGGCAATAGTCGGCCAAACTAATATGAAGCTTGGTCTAATTTTAAACGTTATAGATCCTAAAATCGGTGGCGTATTGATCCGTGGAGAGAAAGGCACAGGGAAATCTACTGCAGTGAGAGCATTAGCTGCATTATTGCCAGAAATAGAATTCGTTAAGAATTGCCCATTTAACTGCGATCCCGCAAATCCATCAACTATGTGTGAAATGTGTAAAGCCAAACTGAAGGAAAACGATACCTTAGAATATGAGGTCAGGAGGATGAGGGTTGTTGAAATTCCTTTGGGGGTAACAGAGGATAGAGTTGTGGGATCTCTAGACATTGAAAGGGCAATAAAGGAAGGAGTTAAAGCTCTGGAGCCAGGCATACTAGCTGAAGCTAATCGGCAAATACTATATGTAGACGAGATTAACCTTCTAAGTGACCATATAGTGGACGACCTTCTAGACGCCGCAGCTTTTGGGGTTAACACTGTAGAAAGAGAAGGCGTATCTGTATCCCACCCCTCAAGCTTCGTGTTAGTGGGAAGTATGAATCCTGAGGAGGGGGAACTAAGACCACAAATACTTGACAGAATAGGCCTACAGGTAGAGGTGGCCCCTCTCAAGGATGTTAAACAAAGACTGGAGATACTAAACCGCATCCAAGAATTTGATAAAAACCAGGAAGAGTTTCTGAAGAAGTGGCAGAGTGAAGAAGAGGATCTTCAGAAAAGGATAGTGAAGGCTAAAGAAATTCTTCCAGAAGTAAAAATACCAACGTACCTTCTGGTAACCATTGTAAGATTGTGCCTGGAGCTGGGAGTAGGCACCCATAGAGGGGATATAACGGTTATGCGCTGCGCCAAAGCATTAGCAGCCTTGGACGGAAGAAAAGAAGTAAACGAACAAGACGTGCTAAAGGCTGCGGAATTAGCCCTAGGTCACAGAATTCGAAAATTTGAATTCGAAGATGCAGAAACGGTAAACAAAAGGATAGCAGAAGCATTCGAAAAAACACTAAACGAAGTGAAGCAACAAGAGGCCATGGGTTTTTTTCGTAACGACGCCGAAATGAATGGTCAACAACAAACCAAAAGTGAGGATGCCTCGGGAAAAGATATTCAAAACATCTCATTTGAGGAAGGCATGCAAGCCGCTCCGTCAAATCAGGACATCCCCTACCAAGACCTCTTGAACCGCTACACACAGCAACAAGAAGGCCAAGACCGAGATGGAATGATAAATATCAGAGACCCAAGATTTGATGCCTTAACAGAAGAAGAACTAGAAGAGCTCAAGAAGGCAAACATTCTTGGAGAATTTTTTAGGCAGCAGTATAAAAGCTACTTCAGAAAGGATGAACCCAGCTTTTTGGGAAGGAGGCTAAAAGCAAAAGGTTCCTCAGACAAAGGAAGATACATCTACTACAAAATCCCCAAAGAAAAAACTAGGCACATCGCATTGGATGCGTCAATAAGAGCATCCTCACCCTACCAAAAAAGCAGAAAAAACAAAAATCTGGCAGTAAATATCCGAACCCAAGATATTCGCGAAAAAATATTTGAGTACCGCGCCCCACTCTCCATAGTCTTTGTACTTGATGCCAGCGGCTCAATGTTTAAAAACCTAAAAAAAGTCAAACAGGTGATACTCTCCCTGCACGATGAAGCCTATCGCCAAAGAGACCGCGTGGGACTGGTGGTATTCAAAGGCTACAACGCCGAAGTAATGCAATATCCCACAGTAAACCTGCAAACGGTAACTGCAAAACTGTTAACCGTAAAATCTGGAAGTTGGACTCCCCTAGCAGCAGGACTGGTCAAAGGACTCGAAGTACTGAAACGGGAGAAAATGAAAGATAACAAGGTAGTACCCTTCCTAGTAACTATTAGTGACGGGGGCGCAAATGTGCCACTAAACGCCGGCAATTTTTCTGAAAAACGTTACTCTTACATTCAACAGATGAGGTCTGAGATGGAATCCTACAACCAGTTACTATACGAGATTGAGGAGATAGCTAAATTGATAAAAAAGGAAAACATTCGCACTGTTGTTATCCGTCCAGAAAGCCACGCGTTAATGAAGAATTGGCGGAAGAAGATTTGCCAAAGCATCGCAGAGAAAAGTGGAGGCAGCATATACAATATTTCAGAGATTGAGAACCTAGGCGATGTACTCCGGTATGAGCTGCGAGTTTCAAGATAAAAGCATTTCTGACTTCGTACTTAGATTCTAACAGCTTTAAAAATAATAGGATAGCGCTTTGGAAAATTTTTGTTCAAAGTAGTACTATTTGAAATACCAGTTTGTGCGTATCTGCTAGATGTTTATTGGTTTGTTATGGGAATTTTGTTTTTTTCCATGTTTTGTATGCCAAGTCGATGTCCTCTTCTTTTATGGTTTTTCTTCCAGTGTGCTTCGCCATCTCATCTGCTAGTCGCGCTATTTCCGTCCCAAGTTCTTCTAAGATTTTGGCTAGTGCTGCAGCTCCACTTTCTGAAACTCTTTCCGCGCCGGCGTTTCTGATCAGTCTATCGATTGGTGCAACTGGTATGATTGTTTCGCTTTTTTTTCTGGGCATTTTACTTTCCTCTTTTTAATAATTTATCTTTAGAATGCTTCTTTCTTCTATAAAAAGGTTTCATCGGCTCTAAAATTGAAAATAAATAATAATAGATATTTTTAACCGTTTTTTATGGAATAACAATATATGCTGTTTTTTGGGATAATATTTATGAGTGGAGTTGACCATTCAGAATAACACAAATTAGGTGAGGTTTAAAATATTTGTATGATGCTGCTGTGGTTGGCGCCGGACCTTCAGGCTCATTGTCCGCAGCTCACATTGCGGAGGCGGGATACAAGGTAGTTTTGATTGATAGGGATGAGATTCCGAGGTACAAACCCTGTGGTGGAGCTATAGAATTAACACTCGTGAGCAAATATAAAATTCCAAGTGAGGTAATTGAGCGTGAAGTGGAATCTCTTGTAACTTATCACACTTCGGGGAAAGTTTTTCACAGGCTTGGTTTCGGCGCCGTGGTTTGGAGGCTAAAGTTTGATGGTTACTTTCAATACCTTGCGGCTGCGGCCGGTGCAAAGCTTATGGAGTCTCAAGCTCTGAAAAGTGTTACGTGGAGAAACGATCATTATAAGCTTAAACTAAAGAGGGGTGATGTTGAAACTAGGATGGTGGTTGCAGCTGATGGGGTCAATTCTCCAACTTTAAAGTCTATTGGTTGGAGGCCCTTCAAAGCAGATGAAGTATACCTGACCGTACAAAAAGAGATTCTATCTAAAAAAGAAAAAATAGCGGAAATCATAGGTGAAAAGACCATCAACTTTTATTTTGGCAAAGACATAAGTAAATTTGGTTATGGGTGGGCTTTTCCTAAAAGAAATGTGATAAGTTTGGGATGGGGTTGCCGACTATCAGATATTAGTAACACGAGGAATTCTTTTCAAAAGTTTCTAGACTACGAACCTATAAAAAAAATTTTATCCAGCGGGGAAACCATCAGAACCTCGGCCCACTTGGTTCCCCTAAAAACTCGCGAAAAATTCCACGAAGGGGGCGTGGTAGCAGTAGGAGACGCCGCTGGCCTAGTGGATCCCATATCGGGCAAAGGAATTCCTTATGCCCTCGAGTCGGGCGAATTAGCAGCGAAGACGATAATCAAAGTTCTTGATGAGGAAGATCCTGAAGGTATTAGAACTTATAGAGATGCACTGCAGGGATCATTCCTCCCAGTACTGGAGGCAAAGTACAACATTGTTTTTGACGTTTACCGAAACGATGAAAACATATTGAGGTACCTAGAACTTTGGCAGAAACACCGCGCATCTGAAATCGCCCAGAAGCTCTGGAAAAAATAGGAAAAAACAGTTGGAGGGCTACTCTATTTCCCAAAGGTTTGAGGCCTATTACTCTTTATTTCTTCGGTGATTTTTCTTTTTAAGCGTATATTATAGTATTCAGTTAAAATTCCTGTCTTCATACCTTTACAGAAATTGTCCGTTTCGCACAGCCCCACTTTTCTCATAAATGTGCATTTCACTCCAAGGCGTTCTTCCGTTGTATTGGGTAGAAGTCCTAGCGACTTGAAATAGTTTTTAACTATTCGAAACTCGCCCAAGTTGTAGGCTTTTCTTATACATGGTGGACTTCTATCAATGTGCAGCCTCGCCACCTGCTTACAAAATTCTTTGTGCGTGCAATCAGCTTGACATTTTTCACAAATGGTTGGGCATCTAATATTTCTACACAATTCAGAGATGAGGACTTTGCTTGGATATTCTTGGTTGTGGAGAGAGTATTCTAACTCTGAAAAGGTCTCCGGGTTAAAATATCCTTCAAGGATGATAAACTCCAAGCATTTCTGTTTCAAAGCCTCTGGTGAAACCAGCCAAAACCTCAAATATTTCACTTCTCTAAAAATCCTTTCCAGAGAAATAAGATTTTGATTCTGCACTAGTATAATTTTTGCATTTGATATTTAAAGCCACCCCTCCCAATTAAAATGGTGATGCAGATTTATTCGGTTCCATCTTCCTAATAAGGCTCCAAATCGTGAAAGAAGCCCTATAAACACCCCTTTTTTGAGGCGAAACCGAACGATTCTACATCACCCCAATTAAAATAACCATAAACCTTTTTTAAACAGAAACTGAAGCAGTATATTCCAAAAGATGCCTTTTTAATGGTTTTAGATTTAACTGGCAAAGGCGAACATCAATGAGAATTAGCTTAAATGGAAAATGGAGATACAGTTTTGAGTCTGTTCCAAGTAATGACTCTGATTGGAGGGAAATGTTGCTTCCCTCAAACTGGTACCTTAGAGGTGTGGATTTCTCTGGAAACGTTTACTTCCAAAAAAGCTTCAGGCTGGAAGAAGTACCAGCAGATAAAGAGTTTTGGCTTAGATTCAAAGGCGTTGACTATTTTGCAGACGTTTATCTAAACGGAGTCTTCGTAGGCCACCATGAGGGATATTTCCAACCCTTCATGTTTAACGTTACTAAGGTTATCAGGGAGGAGAATTCGTTGCTTGTCAAGGTGAGTTCTCCGAAGGAAGAAAAACCAGTTTGGCCATGTTACAAGAGACTAATTAAGGGGGTTCTCAGCCACCATGATTGCCGTCCAGGCTCCTGGGATCCAGAACATGGCCAAGACTATAACACTGGAGGCATATGGAACGATGTGGACTTGCTAATAACGAGTAAAGTAAGAATCTCCAGAGTTAAAATATCGCCTAAAATTGAATCTGAAAAACTTGCCAGAATAATTGTTGAAGTTGAACTGGAGAATTTAGATTATCCTAAAGAGGTAATGGTCGAAATAGAAGTAGAACCTGTAAACTCTTCTTCGGGAGACAAAATATCAAGGTTTAAACACGTGTTCTTATCTAGGGGGAAGAACCAACTATTCTTTGTACTGAGTATGAAAAGGCCGCAACTTTGGTGCACTTGGGATCATGGAGAACAAAACCTGTACTATTTGCTGGTTGCGGTTCGAGACAGTAAAAATGTTCTCGATTCTTTAAGGGAGCGATTCGGTGTTAGAGAAGTCAGGATAGATTCGGGGTGGAATTGGTATCTTAACGGTTTAAAAATTTTCGTTAGGGGCACTAACATTATTCCCACCCAGTGGCTCTCAGAATACACTCCCGAAAAAATACGGGAAGATATGCGGCTTCTAAAGGAAGCAAATGTTAACACAGTAAGGGTGCACGCACATGTCAACAGGGAGGAATTCTACTCCGCCTGCGACGAGAACGGCATAATGGTCTGGCAGGATTTTGCCCTGCAATGGTGGTATTCAAGGTGCGATGACTTTGCAGAAAAGGCCGTGGGACAAATTAGGGACATGATTAGAACCTTTTATAATCACCCCAGCATAGTTGTCTGGTGCTGCCACAACGAACCCGACTTGCACCAATTAAGGAGTCTCGATACCCTCCTAATGGTTGCAGCGTCAGAAGAGGATGCTACACGCTATGTGGACATCGCTTCAACCACCGAGTTCCACATTTACCCGGGTTGGTATGAGGAAGACTACAGAAAGTACTCTATGCTCCTCGCCCAGCCCCTCTGTACTGAATTTGGCGCCCAAGCCCTCCCAAATGTAGATACCCTGAAAAAGATGATGTCTGACGAGGATCTCTGGCCACCCAACTGGGAGAAGTGGGCTTTCCACGACTTTCAACACATGCAGACTTTTAACATGGCAAAAATTGAGCTGGGAAATTCTTTGGAAGAGTTTGTGGAGAATAGCCAAAACTATCAGTATAAGCTTCTCAAGTACGCCATTGAAACATATAGACGGGCAAAATACAACCCAATGACTGGAATCTTCCAGTTCATGTTCGTGGACTGCTGGCCTTCCATAACTTGGAGCGTTTTGGACTACTATCGCCAGCCCAAAAAAGGCTACTACGCCCTGAAAATAGGGTACCAACCCGTGCTAGTCAGTATAGAGGTTAATGATGTTGTGAAATCCGGTGGTAGGGGAACTATTTGGATTATAAATGATCTGCACAGAAGTTATTCCAATGTTCAGCTGGTATACTGGTTAGAAGACGAAGATGGTAAAAGGTTTAACGAAAAACGGGCAACACTGAATATTGAGCCAGACAGTGTAAGTAAAACCAACCACGTGTTCGAATTTAAATCCTGCCCCCAAGGAAAAATCTGGGCCAAAGCTGAGATTTTCACAAAGGAAGGAAAATTGCTCTCAAAAAATCAGGAAGAAGTATTTGTTACGAAATAGTTACCTCTTGGCCCGCGTTTTTTTAGTCTTTGCAGTTACCTTTTTTGGCTTTTCTTCCAAAACCTCTTTTCTCTCCTCCTCAAACTGTTTTTTGAAATCTCGGATAACTTCATTCAGCTCCATCATCTCTTCTAAAAGATATCTATCTTTTTCCGTTAACTTGTAGCCGCCAGGCTTTGATTCTTGCTCTATAATGCTTCTCAACAATGGGTTCAGAAACGCCGTGATTAAAGCTATAAGAGATGTGGCTCCCCCCAAACTCTCCCTTGCTTCCTCTTTAACTTGACTGGCACGCACAAGAAAACTTATAGCAAGAGAAACCACTAAAATATTGAATTGTACAATAATACCATAAGCATGCCTATAGGATAAATTACGGGTAACAGTTCGACTAAGACTTATATACATAAGAGTGGAGGCGTCCGACAAAACAGATAAAGCGTTTTCAAATTCTTTGTTTTTCAAATTTTCCAAACCCTTCTTCAAAAGCTTAAAGCATTCTGAGATATTTTGCAGAATTTCCAAATCCGACCACCCAGAATCCTTAAAGCTCACTCAAAACATACCTCCCTTAATTAAACACTACAAGCAAACCAGTATATATCTCTCCTTCATAATATCTACCTTCAGAGTATATAGAATTATTGCATTCCCAAAAAAGCAACCAAACACAACCATATTTCCCCCGGCAAACCACCAACCTCAAACAAGCAAACCAAACATTTTATCA
The DNA here is from genome assembly GCA_029856435.1 of Candidatus Jordarchaeia archaeon. Taxonomy (GTDB): domain Archaea; phylum Asgardarchaeota; class Jordiarchaeia; order Jordiarchaeales; family Jordiarchaeaceae; genus Jordiarchaeum. The sequence continues at coordinate 46,997 of JAHQXB010000123.1, read as the reverse complement.
AGCACCACAAAAGCCAGAAACCTTCTCGCACCCACTAAATATAAAAACCAAAAGTTTTTCAATTAGTCTAGAGGAGAAAATTGGGAAACCTACATCTTTTTGAGAATACCTCTTGCAGCCACTATCCCGGTAGCCGCTGCTGTCACTATACCTCTCGAAACCCCAGCGCCGTCCCCCGCAACAAACAAGTTAGGTATCCTTGTTTCCAAGCTTTTATTGGTGAGAACCTTTTTTGCAGAGTATTTAATTTCTGGAGCATAAAACAAAGTTGAATCACCCGCAATTCCCGGAATAACCCTGTCCAGCTTCTCTAAACCCTCAAGAATATCTGTTAAAAGCCGGTAGGGAATCCCAATTGAAACATCCCCCGGAGTTACAGACATCAGGGTCGGTTTAACTGCTCCCCTCTCTATCCTAGACCAATAGGATCTCCTTCCCCTTCTGAGGTCTCCCAAACGCTGAAGCAGAGGTCTCCCACCCCCCAGAATGGTTATCTGCGTAGCAATTGATCTACCATAAGCCGTTGTATCTTCTAAAGGCTCAGTAAGCCCCACCCTCACCAGCAAAGCAAAATTAGTATTATCAGACGCTTTATTAGTGAATGAGTATCCATTGACACCCACATGATCATCATAAACTTCCATAACCACAAATCCCTTATGGTTCACACAAAAGGTTCTCACAAAATCATCAAACGTTGAGGTGCGAATATGAAACTTGGGGTCATGTTCTATACTACAAACTGGCTCCATTATGCTCGCCGGCACCTCCACCCTTACCCCTATATCTACAGGCAAATACTGGGTTTGGATACCCAACCTACTCATCTGTCCCTCCAACCACTTCATCCCCGACCTTCCGGGAGCAAGAATACAATACTCGAACCCCACCTTCTCGCCCCCCTCCAGTAATAATTCTCCCTCTTTTACTTCGGCAACCTTCGTTTCGAGAAGAAACTTCACACCCCAACCTTCTAATCGAGAGTGAATCCTCTCAATCACCGCACAAGCATTGTCTGTACCAATAAGCCTCTGATCTATGGGAATAAACCTGACATCCGCAGAGGACGCCTTCCTCTCAAGCTCCTCCACTCTCTCTCTATCTGGCTTAAACAAAATATTAGGGGCACCATTCTCCAGAAACATCTGATCCACCGTGTTAACTAGCTCCCACGCTTCCCTCTCATCACTAGTAAATTCAGTCAAATCACCACCAATATACGGATTCAGGTTTAAAAGCCCGCTGGAATAGGTACCCGCCCCACCAATCCCACACATTATACTACAAGGATCACAGCGAGCACAATTATTATAATTCTTAGACATGGGACACTGCCTTTTGGAGGCAGCTTTACCTTGATCAATAACCAAGATGTCTCTGACATTCCTTTTTGAAAGTTCGTAGGCAGCCGCTAACCCAGCCGGCCCAGCACCCACTATAACCACTTGAAAATTCAACCTTCACGGATCCTCCATCTAAACACACTCATCGCCCCAAGAGTTTAAGTATCCTCAACGCTAAAAAGGCAGCGTTCCGCGCATTATCAATACCCACACAAGCCACAGGAACACCGGAAGGCATTTGAACAATGGAAAGAAGGGCATCCAAACCCCCCAGCTTGGAACTAACAGGCACACCGATAACTGGCTTCTCCGTCCTCGAAGCAATAAATCCGGGCAGGTGAGCGGCCAAACCGGCAACCGCAATAAACACTAAAGACTTCGTCTCAGTAATATACTTCTCCAGTTCTTTGGGATCTCTATGAGCGGAAAGCACCCTAACCTCATAAGGAACATTATTGCTGTCCAAAACCTCAACAGCCTTTAAAGCTATCTCCCTATCAGATTCACTGCCCATAACAATTGACACCAAAGGTTCCTTCTCAGTCATAGCTTTACACCACTTTACACTATTATTCCATGACAAAAACAATCCAATTACTAACTACATCCATTTAGAGCATCCTAAACTAAAAAGTCTTTGCGAAGCTAAAGCAGTATAGTTTAAAAAAGAGGTAGCTAGGCTTGGTACTCTATTCGTCCCCTGAGCGGAATCCAGTCCACCTGTCTCCCAACAAGATCCTTTTCTCTGCGATAGTTATATATCTCCCTAATCAATTGAGCCAACTCAATCCTCTTCTCTAAAAGCGTCTCGCCGCCGATATCAGATCTATGGAATAGTTTCCAGTCATCCTTAAGTTTAACAAAATCTATGCAGCTCTCCGCAATTTCTGAAGCCTCTGGAATAGATTCCGCCTCAGCCAAAATTTCCACGGCGCGCGCCCCACCAGTAATCATCTCACCATCCTGTAAGCCAACAGAACCATAGAAAACCCTGCAACCCCTCTTCTCAATAGCCGCCTCATCAACATACAAAGGATGACCTCTAGCTAAATCCCTCCTATCAGGATACCCTCTAGGAGCAATACACTTCACAACAGTAGCTGTATCTCTAAACTTCAAATTAATTTTACCAAGTTTACCACTTATTATGGCCTCTGAAACATCCACCAAGTCCGATTCAAGGATGGGAAGAACATTCACTGCCTCGGGATCACCGAACCGTGAATAAAACTCGATAATAGTAGGACCCCACAGAGCAGTCAACATCATCTGACCCGCAATAACACCACGATAAGGCTCACCCAACTCCTTATCAATAGCCCTCACAACATTCTCCACAATAGAAACAGACTGCTTATACTCCTCCTCATTAATGAAGGGCAAAGTCAACCCCGGACCACCAATACTACCCATACCACCAGTTTCGGGCCCAATATCCATATTGTATGCGTTTTTGTTGTCTTGTACTAGTGGTAGGGGTTTTATGGTTTTTCCGTCTGTGAAGCATTGTAGTGTGTATTCTGGTCCTTCTACTTTTTGTTCTATTAGTATTCTGTCTTCGATGTCTGTGTAGGGTTGCATGTGTTTTTCGTAGATGTCGTGGGCGTGTTTTCTCTTTACTTCCGCTTTTTCTTGTTGGAGGTATGCTTGGAGGTCTGCGATGACTTTTACTCCTTTTCCTCCTGCTTGTCTTGCTGGTTTTAGCGCTATGCTTTCTGCATACTCGTTTATGTAGGCTATAGCGTCTTCGACGTTTTTAAAGGCCATGAATCTTAGTCTTCCGGGGATTTTGTATTTCCACATGAGTCTCCGCATAAAGGCTTTTGACATTTCTATTTCTGAGGGGGCTTTTTTTGCTCCTATGCAGGGGATTCCCATATTTTCTACCTCGTCTGCTACGCCCATGAATTGTGGTTCTTCGGGCCCTATGAAGACGAAGTCTACGGAGTATTTTTGTGCGGTTTGGGCTACAAATTTGGGATCGGTGGGTTTTCCCAGTATGATTTCTCCCCCAGTTTTTTGGCATATTCTCAGTATGCCGGGGTTTCGTTCACCGGCCGCTGCGTATATTTTCGGTTGGTGCGTGCTTCTGGCTAGTGTGTCGGCTATGGCGTGTTCTCTTGCTCCGTTTCCTACGAGCAGAATTTTTACCATTTTTTTATTCTCCTATGTTTTATTCTTCTATGGGATATTTTCCTGTGAAGCATCCTAGGCAGAGTTTTTCTTTGGGGAATCCTATTGAGTCGATTACGCCTTTGAGGGATAGCCAGGCGAAGGTGTCTGCGCCTACTACTTTGCTTACTTCTTCGGGTGTTAGGTTGGCTGCTATGAGTTCGTCTTTTTCTGGAACTTCGACACCGAATGGGCAGGGTGAGATTAGGCGGGGGCTGCCTATTCTTACGTGGACTTCTTTGGCTCCTATGCGGTTGCGCATAAGGTTGACGATGTTTCTGGTTGTGGTTCCTCTTACTACGCTGTCGTCGATTAGGACTACTTTTTTTCCTCGGATGGCGCTGCGTATGGGGTTTAGTTTGAGTTGCACTCCTACAAGTCGTTCGAACTGTGTGGGTTTTATTGCGGTTCGCACTGCGCGGCCGGTTCTTACAAATCCCATTTCTATGGGTGTGCCGGTGTAGTTTGAGTAGGCCATAGCGAATGGTATGGCGGTTTCGGGTACGCCTATTACCGCGTCGGCTTCTACGGGGAATTCTTTGGCGAGGTGTTCTCCGATTTTCATTCGGGCTTCGTAGACGGATTTGTCGTTTATTATGGAGTCTGGGCGTGCAAAGTAGACGTATTCGAAGGCGCAGTATTTGGGTTGGGGTTTGAAGGCTTGTTTTCTCTCTATGCTGTATGGGGTGAATACGTAGATTTCTCCGGGTTTTATTGGTGCTTTGTAGTCTGCGCCTATTATGTCTAGGGTGGCGCTTTCTGAGGCGACGGCTCCGTGGTCGAAGCCGAAGCTTCCTATACATAGGGGTTTTATGCCCATAGGGTCTCGTGCCACTATCATTTCGCCGTTTTTTGTGATGGCTACGAATGAGTAGGCTCCTTTGAATTTCTCCATAACGGTTTCGGTGGCTTGTAAGGGGTCGCTTTTTTCTAGTTCTTGGGATAGTAGTTTTGCGGCGACGTTTGGGTCTTCGTCTGGTCCGGTGTTGGAGTTGGGGGATATTTCTTTGAAGTTTAGTATTTTTCCATTGTAGCTGAAGACTAGTTGGGTTTTGTTGTCGCTTACTGGTTGTATGTTGTTTGTGGATTCTGGGCTGAATGGGCAAACATTTCCTATTCCTATCCAGCCCGGTGTTTTTTCTAGTTTTTCTGCTGTGAAGAATTCTTCCACCATTCCTCTACCTTTGATGCATTTGATTTCGTTCCCGTTGTAGGTGGCTATTCCACAGGTTTCCTGTCCTCTGTTTTGTGATGCTATTAGCCCGTAGTACACGAATCTGGAAACATTCCATTTCTGATCAAAGGCATAGATTCCAAATACTCCACATTTCTCTTTAATTTTCAACTCTTTTTTGTCCTCCGAGTTGCCTCTCAAGGAAGTCGGTGTCTAGGGTTTCGATGGGATATTTTTTGTTTAGGCAGGCAAGGCAGAGCTCGTTTTCAGGCAGCCCTATGCCTTGCATTAACCCATCAATCGTCATGTATCCGAGTGAGTCCGCGCCAATGAATTTTCGGATTTCTTCTATTGTTTGGTTTGCAGCAATGAGTTCACGGCTGGTGGGGAAGTCTATTCCCATATAGCAGGGAGCTATGATGGGAGGGCAGCTAACTCTGACGTGAACTTTATTGGCTCCCGCGTTTCGTATAAGGCACACTATTCTCTTCATTGTGGTTGCGCGAACTATGGAGTCATCAACGAGTACAACGTCCTTTCCGCTTATAAGTTCTCTCACGGGGTTAAGTTTCAACTTAACCTGGTCTTCTCTTTCTGCCTGTACGGGCATTATGAAGGTTCGCCAAACGTAACGGTTTTTGATGAGTCCCTCAACCATAGGTATGCCGGACTCAGCCGCCAGTCCCGCCGCAGCGGTTCTACCCGAATCGGGAACAGGTACGATGATGTCTGCGTCTACGGGGTGTATTTGAGCTAATATTTTCCCTAATCTTTCTCGAACCCTATAGATTGAGATTCCATCAAATCGGGAGTCTGTTCTTGAAAAGTAAACAAATTCGAACATGCAGCGGGCGTGCCTTTCGGCTTTAATGGCACCTTCTTTTACGGGCCCGCTATCGGTAATTCGAATCACCTCCCCTGGCGCTACGTCTCCTAAAACTGTACCGTTTAGAGATTCGATGGCAGCAGTTTCGGATGCCACCATAAAAATGTTGTTGATCTGCCCTATGCACAGTGGTTTAAATCCTAGTGGGTCGCGCACCGCATATAGATCGCCCTTCTCGTTTAGAATAACCATAGAATAGGAGCCCTTCAACTCGTTCATACTTTTAAATATGGCTTGTGTGTAATCATCTGTCTCAAGCAGATTTGCTGCCAGTACGTGGGCTATGGTCTCGGTGTCTGAATCCGTGTGGAAAACATGTCCTTTCTCCTCCAACATGGATCTCAGTTTGAGAAAGTTAGTTATGGTACCATTAAAAGCGATGGCATATGATCCCAAGGTGGAGACGAACTTTTTGGGCTGAGCATTTTCAATGTTGCTGTCTGAGGTGGTGCTGTACCTGACGTGGGCTATGGCTTTATTTCCATAAAGTGTGGACAGTATTTTTTTTGTAAAGACTGTGCTGGCGAGACCCATATCTTTGTGGCCGGTAATTCCTTTACCATTCTGTACATATATTCCTGCGGATTCCTGTCCCCGGTGTTGCAGTGCAATTAAGCCGTCAAAAGCGTATCTTGAAACTTGAATGGATTTGTCTGGGGAATAAACGCCTATTACTCCGCAGTGCTCGCGGGGTTTGCCTAAACAGTATTTTTCGGACATATTTAAAGCCTCATATATGAGGGTATTGTACTCTCCCAAGCCTGCTTTATCTCCATTAAATCACATTTCACAATTTCATTATCTTCATAGCGAAATACGATTCGAGGTGAACTAATAACAGTTCCTAAATGACATGCAAAAACGCCTCGACTTTGGGCGAGTTCCAAAAGGTTGTCAAGATTAGATTTTTTTGTGGTAACAATGAATCGGGAATGGCTTTCGGAAAACAGAAGCTCATCAAATCTCAGGTTCTCGGTATTAGTTTCTCGGAGTTCAGCTTCCAGCCCAAGATTGCTTTTAACACTCATCAGGGATAGAGCCACACCGAGACCACCCTTTGAGCAGTCGTGAGCTGCATTAATATAGCCTTTCTTCATAGCTAACAGTAGAAAGTCAATGGTTCTTTTCTCTGTCTTCATATCCACTTTGGGAGCGATTCCTCCCTCAATTTGATGGATAGTATAGTAGTATTCTGAGCCACCCATTTCGGGAAATGTTTTTCCAAGTAAAACAATACAATCGCCGACATTTTTGAATGTTAATGTTACCACATTTTTAAGCGATTTCAAAACACCAAGAGCTACCACCACTGGAGAAGGTTTCACCGCCTTTTTGGTAACCTCATCCTCATTATAAAAACTCACGTTACCACCCACACAGGGCGTCTGCATAACCTTACACATTTCGGACATTCCACGCACCGTTTCTTTGAACTGCCAGAAAACATCGGCCTTTTCGGGATTGCCAAAATTCAAACAGTCCACAATGGCTAGGGGAACAGCTCCCACACAGGCAACATTTCTGCAGGCTTCAGCGACAGCACCCGCTCCACCATTAAATGGGTCAAGGTAACAGTGTTTAGAGTTGCAATCACTTGAGACCGCAATGCCTTTATCCTCACCAAGTATTCTAAGCACCGCCGCATCCGCCTCTCCACACTTCACTACGCTTCTTACACCTACCTCGTGATCATATTGTCTATAGACCCATTCCTTGCTTGCAATGTTTTCCGAAGCCATTAGATGAACCAGTACCTCTGACAAATCGTTGGGCATCGGGGGCCTTTCAACCTTCTTCAGCTCATCAATGTAGGAGGGCTTCTCCGCTTTTCTCTCTATTATGGGAGATTCCGCCAAAAGCTTTGCTGGTACCTCAGCCACCAATGAACCATTCAGAAAAACCCGTACATTTTTGGAGTCGGTGACCTTGCCCGGAATACTCCAAGACAGACCGTACTTGTCAAGTATTCCAGTTACAGTTTCTACACCCTTTGGATCTACAATGAAAAGCATACGTTCCTGCGACTCAGACAGCATTATTTCGAATGGCGAAAGACCCTTTTCTCTGAGATGAACTTTTGAGAGCTCAATGTCAATACCCCTGCCTCCCTTGTTAGCCATCTCTGAAGAAGCGCAGGTTAAACCTCCACCACCCAGATCCTTCAAACCATGCACAAAACCTGTTTTCAAAATCTCGAGTGTAGCATCAATGATAAGCTTTTTTGTGAATGGGTCTCCTACTTGAACCGCAGGTCGGTCTTCTTCCGATTCTTCGGTTAGAGTTCGGGAGGCGAATGTGACACCATGAATACCGTCTCTCCCAGTTGAGCCTCCCGCCAGAATCGCCACATCACCTGGATACTTGGCTTCGGCTAACACTATTTCGTTCCTTTTTGCTATGCCCACGCAAGCCACGTTTACCAGGCAGTTTGATTCAAAGCTCTCATCGAATTCTACTTCTCCCCCTACTGTTGGAATGCCCACGCAATTTCCATAATCAGCAATGCCCTTCACCACATACTTAAAGAGCCAACGTGAACGAGGGCTCCTAATAGAGCCGAAACGTAGAGGATCAAGGAGCGCTATGGGACGCGCGCCCATACATAAGATGTCCCGAATTATTCCTCCAATTCCAGTCGCCGCCCCATTGTAGGGCTCAATTGCTGACGGGTGATTGTGTGATTCAATTTTGAAAACAGCAACATAGCCATTTCCAATGTCAACGGCGCCCGCATCGTTTCCCGGTCCACACACAACCCTCGGTCCACTCCAGGGCAGTAACTTTAAAATTGGCCTTGAAGATTTGTAGGAACAGTGCTCGGACCACATAACATCTATCATACCCACTTCTAAAGCGTTGGGTTTTTTCCCCAACATTTTTACGGCTTGGCTTAGCTCCTCGGGCTTTAAATCCACCTGCACTCCTTCAACTATTGTCACCTGTATTTTCCCCCATTTCTGATTGCGTTAACCATGGATTCGAAAACTAGTTTTCCGTGGTCTGTTTTAAATGGACTGAGGATTGGTTCAGAAGCTCTCTCAGGATGGGGCATTAAGCCTACCACATTGCCCTCCAAGTTGCATATACCCGCAATATTCTCAAGAGACCCATTAGGATTGGATTCAGATGTTAATTCACCGTTGTCGTTGGAGTATCGAAAAACAATCTGGTTGTTTTCCTCCATCTCCCGAATAGCTTCTATGTCATTGTAGTATCGACCTTCATTGTGGGCTATTGGCATTTTGAGAATTTGGCCTTTTTTCATCGTATTGGTGAATGCAGTTTTATCATTATCAACACGGAGCGTGACCCATTTACATATAAACGTGAGACAATCATTTTTCAGTAAGGCCCCGCTGAGCAATTCTGACTCAACGAGAATTTGGAAACCATTACATATACCTAAAACCGGCTTGCCCTCCTTGGCCATCTCCTTCACCCGCTTCATGGCCGGGCTATATGCAGCTATAACTCCAGCCCTCAGAGCATCGCCGTAAGAGAAGCCGCCGGGAAGCACAACCGCATCAAAATCGCCGTCGTTAAAATGCTTGTGCCACACCAGTTCTGTTTCCAAACCCACCACACTTCTAAACACATACACAGTATCCAGATCACAATTCGAACCTGGAAAACGGATAACAGCGACCCTCACAATTATCGCCTCAAATATTCCTCCAAATTATTGAAGAAACAAATTTTCGGCAAAGAAGCCTCATCATAGACTTCCTCCTTGGAACTTGCCGAAACCAGTTTACTCATAAGATTGGGCCTCATAAATTACTCAGATTTGGTTAATCCTTCACATTTATATTAACAACATGTATGATGGGGTTGTAAATTCTCAAATCATTACACATTCTATAAACGATGTTCTTGGCTTCCTCTTTGCTCTCCGCCTCTAGGTTTATGCGGAGATATTTCCCAGAGCGCACGCTTTTGACCATTTCGAATCCGTTCTGGTTAATTAAGTCTTTAAGAATGGTTTCTCCTTCGGGGTCTCTTGCGGCTGGCTTGTTTTCAATTATGACTTCTAGCGTGTAATTATTCATTTTGGTTTCCTCTAATTGGGGGCGTTTTTCCTAAGAGTTTCTGGTAAAGTTGTATATAGGTACTCATAACATCTTCTATGGATGCGCCCTTTCTATAAACATCTTTATCTAGAATTTTGTTGGTGCCGGCTTCCCAAATTCTCATCGAGTCGCCATTAATTTCGTCTCCCACATAAATCTTGCCGTCTTCCCCTCGTCCAACTTCTATCTTGAAATCCACAAGTACAAGATTCTTGGACTTTAGATACTCGCTCAGAATTTTATTGGTTTTGAGTGTGAGTTCCTTTATTTTTTTAACCTCATTTCTTGGGGCTATTCCAAGGATCACAAAGTGGTCCTCGTTTAGCATGGGATCGTGGCGTGCATCGTCCTTGAGGTAAAACTCAACCACCGGGGGGTTCAGGGGGGTGCCCTCTTTTATGGGAAAATTTTTAACTAAATGTCCTGCAGCAATGTTTCTGCAAACAACCTCTACAGGCAACATTTTAAGCTTCTTTACTTTCATCATATTCGGCTCAACAAATTCCACAAAGTGAGTAGGGACACCCTTCTTTGCTAGTAGCTTGAAAAAGTGAGCGGATATTTGCGAGTTTATTATAGATTTTCCTTTTAAAACATCTTTTTTTTCCCCATCGAGGGCCGTAATACTGTCTTTAAATTCTAAAAGGACGATGTTTCTGTCTTTAGTTTCGCGCACTATCTTGGTTTTACCTTCAGAAAGAACTTTGCCTTCGCACTCGGACATTTTTCTGCCCCACAACATATTTTGGGTGATACGTGGAAGCCTAAAGCTGGACAACCTCAACTAATAAACACGTTCAATATAAAATTTTTTATTAATTTTCATGTAAATAAACATAAATCTGTAAAAATAAATATCTCGCAAATAACATAATGGTAATAGCACCTATATTTCAATATCTATTCTTCAAATATATACGCATATATCACGACCCGAAAACCACCAAACGCGAGAAAAACAACCAAAACTAGTTTTTAAAACAAACTTTTCCAAATCTACTTAGAAATTAGCCAAAAAAAGAAAGGAGCCAGCGCTTTTTAAACTCTGACTCTTAATGCACCAAATAAAGCTAGAAGTCCACCTAAAATCGCACTAGCAGGCGCGAAAGCAAATATTATACTAGATCCCCAGAAGCTGATCAAACCGACGATGCCCAGAATCAAACCGATTACCCCGGCAAGAACCAAAAGAACCATAGACACGTCCCCACCATCAATTAGGAGACCGATTAACGCAAATACACCCATTATCAAAATGAGAATTGACACAAGGTCAAGCCAAGGCCATAGTATACCTCCCGAAAACGATGGAAAAATCTGACCATGTCCATAGTATATTCCTATCGCAAAGCTGGGTACAAAAGGCGTTACCAGTAAAAGAAGAGCGCCGAGTAATGCTGTGCTTCTAGACCTACTTCTTGAAGCTCTTCTTCTAGGCATTCTTTTTCCTCCTAATCAATTAATTAATGGTTTTAATCTAACTTGCTTGGTTCAAAAATCAAATAATTTCCTAATAAATATTTGTGAACAATAACCTTCAGGTTTAAATATGCTTCTATTTTTGGGAGCTTTTGCAAATATTGTAAAACCTAGATTCCCACTTCTTTAACATCTTTGTGTATAAAAAAATGCTACGTTTGTCTGTAGAAGCAAGCAAAAACACTCACCTCCCAATAGTTAACCTCTCCCATTTTGGTAACTTGAGAGGGAATATGGATGGAAGGATAAATAAGGCAAAAATTTTTAAATAGCTATTTAGATTTATCTTTGAACCTTTCAATCTTGGATTTTGCTTGAAAACTCATTTGTTTCTTGATTGCGTGCTACTAAAAATTAAGAATCGAAAAGAAGGCGGCATAATGGGAAAGACAAAGGTTTGGAACTACTTAATGAATATTATTAATGATGGTAGGGCGGTACACTTAACACTGATAGACCCCGACCCACTGAGGCAGTCAGCTGAGGTAGCAGGTATTATGGCTAAGTATGCTGCTGAGGCAGGGACAGATGCTTTTATGTTAGGTGGTTCCACCGCATTCGGAATTTTGGACGAAACCATCCTTGAAATAAAAAAGCAAACTGATCTGCCAGTAATACTCTTTCCTGGGAATGTCGCGGGTATTTCAAAATACGCAGATGCAGTATTTTTTATGAGCGTTTTGAATTCCAGAAATCCCTACTATATTATTCGAGCCCAACTCACAGGCGCTCAAGCCATTAAAATATTTGGCCTGGAACCAATAGGCATGGCTTATTTAATTTTAGAGCCCGGAGGCACAGCTGGCTATATGGGCGAGGCTCAACTTATCCCCCGCAACAAACCCCAGATAGCTGCTGCCTATGCTTTAGCAGCCCAGTATATTGGTTTCAAGTTGGTTTACCTAGAGGCAGGTTCAGGGGCGGAAGAAAAAGCGCCACTTGAAATGATTTCAGCCGTTTCTTCGACAATCGATGTCCCCCTCATAGTGGGGGGAGGAGTAGAATCTCCGGAACAGGCAGTTGAGGTGATACGCGCGGGCGCCGACATGCTGGTGCAAGGAACATTCATAGAAAAAACTATTTTGCAGGATAAGGGCGAGAAACTAGCAAAAGTAATCTCAGCAATGAAGAAAGAGAAGAGACTTAAATCAAAACAAGTGAAATAAAAAATAAAATTTGTATCGAAATAACTCGTTGAATAGGCTCTTGAGCTCGTTGCTTTACAAAATAAGCGGTGCCCAGACCTTCAAACAACAGGGTTCATTTGATGAGATTGAAAATCATTCTTACGTATCGAATAAGATGGCGTGTTTGCTGAATTATAGTTGTTATGCTGTGTTGTATAATTTTATTTTTTTAATTTCTTTATACATTTGATGTTTTTTATAATTTTACAGTGTTAATTTGAAAAATTTTCAACAATTTAAGGAATAGATTTAAAAAGTAAAATTATGCAACAAAGCATAGTTGTAGAAACGTTTTTATTTTTGGGTTTTTATTTGTTGTTCTGGTTTCTCGTTGAAATTGTGGGTGAGAGAGAAGGTTACTCATTTTTTAGTAGCAACTCTTATATGTGTGAGTGGATGTGTTTACATCGAAATCTAGGTGGCCTCAAAATGCCCTCGAAAAATATTAGTGAAGCAATAAAGAGTCTGGCTAAGGGAGAATTCGTCTTAATTTACGACAGGGAAGGCAGAGAGGAAGAAGTGGATTTAGTGAAGTTGGCGGAATATGTCACACCGGAGGATGTTTTCAGGTTGAGACATGATGCAGGCGGCTTAATCTGTGTAGCGGTGCACCCAGACATTTGGCATTGCTGGGAGTTACCATTTCTTCACGATCTTTTTAAATCGTGCTACAATAATTACCGGGTTCTAGAAGCTTTGATTCCCAATGACATCCCGTATGATGAAAAATCCGCATTCTCTGTGACTATCAATCATAGGAAAACATTCACAGGAGTGACCGATAAGGATAGGGCCCTAACTATTAGAGAGCTGGGGCTTCTGGGAAAGAATACTTATAATGGTAACAGCAATAACAACTGGAGAGAAGAGCTGGGCAAAAATTTCCGGTCTCCTGGCCATGTGCATCTTCTACTAGCTGCAGATGGTTTACTGAAGAATCGCCAAGGACACACAGAGCTCACAGTATCTTTGGCAGAACTTGGTTCATTAACTCCAGTGACTGTTCTGTGCGAAATGCTTGATGGAAAAAGGGGATGCGCTCTCTCCGTCAACGAAGCGAAAAGGTACGCGGCTAAACATAATTTGGTATATGTTAGCGGCGAAGAGATAATCAAGGAGTACTTCAAGAGGTACGAGTATGTCTAAAGTGAATGTAGGTATCGCTGACACAACATTTGCGCGTTATGATATGGCTAAGGTCGCTATCGAAGAAATGGAGCAAAACAGCTCCAAGATTAACATAATAAGGTACACTGTACCCGGCGTAAAGGATCTTCCAGTGGCTTCAAAGAAGTTAATTGAGGAATATGGATGCGAGATAGTTATTGCCTTCGGAATGCCCGGACCTGAACCTATTGATAAGCAGTGTGCACACCAAGCTTCACTGGGCATAATAGGGGCACAAATTCTAACAAACAAGCACATTATTGAATGCTTCGTCTACGAAGACGAAGCCGAAGACCCTGAGGAACTAGTGGCTATATGTGAAGACCGAGCAAGGAAACATGCCAGAAATGTGCTGAGATTGCTGTTTGATAGGGAGTGGCTAACCAGACACGCGGGACAGGGATTAAGACAGGGCCACCCGGATGCTGGACCTATAAAACCATGAATTGTGAGGAGTGTTAATTTTATGGAAGAAAAAGTGAGACTGGGAATTGTGGTAGCAGAATTTAATTATGATATTACATATCTGATGCTCCAAAGAGCCCTTGATCATGCTGAGTTTCTGGGCGCCACAGTAGAGAAGGTGATTAAGGTTCCTGGATCTTTTGATATGCCTCTGGCCATCAAAAAGCTTCTCCAAATGGATAATATTGATGCTGTGGTCACTATAGGCGCCATTCTTAAGGGGGACACCGACCATGATCAGGTGGTGGCTCAGCATGCGGCGCGGAAAATGATGGATCTCGCCTTAGAGTATAATAAGCCGGTGGCTCTAGGAGTATCGGGGCCGGGAATGACCAGAATGGAAGCAACGGAAAGAATTGAGGAATACGCAAAGAGAGGCGTTGAAGCTGCCGTAAAAATGGTTCGGCGTCTGAAATAGGTAATAGTTTTGGTGGTGTCACGTAGAGGCGTACCAGTATGATTCAACTAACTTTAATACAGCTTGACAATTATGGTCGATTCACTGAGCTCCTAGGGGTGGATCGCGAGTCCGATTTGCAGATTTTACAATCAGAGCTTTATGCGGATCTCCAAAGGATGTTTGCCCTGAGAAGGGGGCTGGTTTTCTATAATCGTTTTGATAACATGCTTGCGGTGTCTAATGGCATATCGGTCAAGGAGCATGAGATGATTTTAAGGAGTGTGACTAGAAGGTATCCGGTTTCCATTAGTATGGGCATTGGCTCTGCTGAAACTCCTTATGAGGCTCAAGTTCTGGCAACAAAAGTTTTGCAGGAGACGGGTAGCGCCCAGTCGGAGACCCGCAAAGCGATTCTGGCGCAAAAGTCTAATGATAACGGTGGTCAGGAGTATGTTCAGATTGCCCACATAGACATAAATGGTTTCACGTCGAAAGTCACGGATCGGGAATCTGCTTACCAGAGTACTTATCTCATATATTCCTCTACCTCTATTCTTATGAGAATGTTTGGGGATAAGGGCGCCCTCCTCTTTTTTAATGGGGGTGATAATTTTATTGCGGTTTGTAATGGTTTGAAGAAGCCTGACTTCAAAGAAATATTTGATAGGTTTGAGATAAGCATGAACCTGAGGCTTAAAGCAGGCATAGGTTTTGGTAAAAACGCTCTGGACGCCTTGTCAAGGGCGAATATAGGCCTCTCTCTGATTAGGGAGAAGAAGGTAAATGATGTAATATTCCTTAACGAAGAAGAGATGCTCTAGGCTATGTCGTACGCCATCTACGCGGACTTCTGCTTGGTGGGGAAGGAACTTCAGCTACTTGAAGATGTGTACATTACGATTTCAGATGAGGGCAAATTTGTGAACGTCTCGAAGGAGGCCCCGAAGTTTAAAGTCTACTCGATTTTTGAGGACTGCCTCATACTCCCCGCATTTATAAATGCGCATACCCATGTGGGCGACTCCTTCGCTAAGGAGATGGGGTATCAATATTCCATAGAGGAAGTGGTGGAACCCCCACGGGGACTTAAGCACAGACTTTTGGCGGAGGCTTCCGAGGAAGAGTTGACTTTCGGGATTCGTAACGCCTGCTTGGAAATGTTATCTTCTGGCACATCCACATTTGCCGATTTTAGGGAGGGAGGACTGAAGGGAATAAATCTTCTCAGCCAGGTAACAAGTAGCTTTCCAATTAGAGCCATAAAGTTTGGACGGCCAAACCAAGAAACATCCCTAGAGGAACTACTTCCCAACGTGGAAGGTGTGGGGTTAAGCTCCACAAACATCTATAGTGACATGGAACTAAAACAGATTTCGGAAAAATGTAAAAGGGAAAATAAACTAATCGCAGTGCATGTCTCAGAAACAGTGGGGGAGAGAAAAATTGCATTTGAGAAATTCGGCGTCTCAGATGTAAAGAGAGCCATAGACATTTTAGGGGCAGACATCTTGGTGCACTTGACTCACATAGATGAGGAGGACATGAAGCTGCTTCGGGGCAGAAGTGTTGTTTGCTGTCCGCGCGCCAATGCTTATTTTGGTGTGGGGTTTCCACCAATAGAAAATTTGGTGGAGAAGGAAGTAAGTGTCTGTATTGGAACGGACAATGTTATGGCTAATTCCTTAGACCTTTTTAGAGAGATGGAGTTTTTGGGAAAAACACTCAGAGGAAAATATGGTAAAAACGCGCTGCACTCCAAGAAAATCATAGAAATGGTTACAGTTAACCCCGCAAAATTGTTTAATCTTGATTCGGGTTGGATAGCCTCGGGGCGAAGTGCAGACTTTATTGTTCTAAATCTGGATGCCCCAAATATTAGACCAGTAAATGACATTTACCACTCTGTGGTTCACAGAGCAAACTCTGAGAACATTGAATTCGTCTATATTAGAGGAAAAAAGGTTTTCGAGAGAGATTATTTGTGAAAAGAGGGTTAGTAATTGAAAAAACCCTATGTTATTCTGAACTCCGCTATGAGCCTTGACGGAAAAATTGCAACTCGAGGAGGAGACTCCGCATTTTCTGATGAAGAGGACTGGAAGAGAGTACACAAACTCAGATCCCAAGTGGACGCCATAATGGTTGGCATAAACACCATTCTCTTGGACGACTCCAAGCTCACTTCAAAAGAGGGAAGAAGTCCCATAAGAGTGGTTGTGGACAGTAAAGCAAGAACACCCCCCAATGCTAGAGTAATCACAGTGAGACCCGAAATAGAAACAATAATCGCAGTCACAGGTAGAGCTCCTCCAGAAAACATCGCCAACTTGCAAAAAAAGGGAGTAAAAATAATGATTTGCGGAGATGGAGAAAAGGTAGACCTAGAAATACTCATGGAAAAGCTTTACGAGAGAGGCATTAGAAATTTACTGCTTGAAGGAGGAGGAAACTTAAACTGGGGAATGCTTAGCAAAGGACTCGTAGATGAAATCAGAATTGCAATAGCTCCAGTAATAGTAGGAGGCAAAAAAGCCACAACCTTGGTGGAAGGAGAAGGATATACCAAAGTAAGTGAAGGTGTAAAACTAGAACAGGTTAACTCCGAACAGGTAGGCAAATGCATAGTCCTCACATACAAAGTCCTGAATACTAGGAGGGAGGAATAATTGAAGCACGTCATATTGCCCATTGGAAGCACGGAACAACATGGGCCCCACCTGCCACTAGGCACCGACACCTATATTGCAAGAAGAATATCTGAAGCTCTAGCCACAGAGTTAAGAGTCGACCTAGCGCCCACACTGAGTTACGGGGTCTCAGCAGAACACGTAGGTTTCCCCGGAACAATCGGCATCCAACCCGAAACAATGTTGAAAAACGTGGAGGGCATTAGTGAA
Source organism: Candidatus Jordarchaeia archaeon (assembly GCA_029856435.1). Classification (GTDB taxonomy): domain Archaea; phylum Asgardarchaeota; class Jordiarchaeia; order Jordiarchaeales; family Jordiarchaeaceae; genus Jordiarchaeum. Next base: position 29,757 of record JAHQXB010000123.1, on the reverse strand, counting down.
AGTCTATTTAGGCACTACCAAAAAGTCATAATTATTAACACTCATGGAGGAAACACCTCAACACTTCAAAAGTTAAAAAACGGGAAAATTATAATCGTCGACCTATTTCACACCTTAAAAGGAATACTGGAAAACTTAAGAGAAACAGATGTGGGAGGAGTCTGCCATGCATGTGAAGCAGAAACCTCCCTCATGCTATATCTTACACCTGACCTAGTGAGAAAGGAAAAGATAACCGAGGACATAGTTAAATATGTTCCCCAGCTTGACCCCCAATCAAAATCACCCCTCCCAAACGGCTGGAAAACCATAAACTACTCCCAGTCAGGAGTAATTGGAGATCCCACAAAAGCCACACCTGAAAAAGGGAAGAAAATATTCGACGCCCTAATCAAAAAAATGTCGGAAACATTAAAAACTTTCCTAACTTGAATAAAAAAATTGCGGAAAGCTAAGGAGAGCTATGGAACCAAAAGAGGGGAAAAGTAAGCCAACACATCTCTAATTTACATGCGATATTTTGGAGTGCTAAGAATCTTTTCCGCTAGTTTATAAAAAGCCATTATCACATTTTTGCCCGTCTTGGCCGAGGACTCCAGGTAATCAACCCTAATATTTCTAGCATAGTCAACAGCCTTCTCCTTAGGCACCCTACGCAAAACAGCCAAATCGTACTTGTTGCCCACAAGAAGTAAAGGAACATCTTTACTCAAACTAGACCTAATCTGCTCAAACCAATCTCCCAAACCCTCAAAACTCTCCTCACTAGTAATATCAAAAACTAGCATAATTCCGTCAGAACCCCTATAGAGTATGTTCTCCCCAAAGCGGAACTTCTCCTGACCCCCAATCTCAAAAATACTCAAACTAACACGCCTACCACCAACATCCAGCTCCCTATTCGATATGCGAGTAAAATCAGCTTCTTTGTAGCCCTCAACGAAAACCCCATGAACAAACCTACGAGTGATACTCGTTTTACCAACCCCAGTGTCACCAACCAAAACCACTTTAAGCATCAACTCTTTATCAGACGCCACTTCAAATAACCCCTTTAGCAAACCTTTTCACGACCCACATCAACAAAACAACAAGCTACAACGAAGCGAATCCTGAATAAAGATTAACCAAAAACCCAAGAGGCACACTTAATAAGCAGAGAGGTCAAAAATGCGTAGAGGAAGCCAAATGCAACAAAAACGTTGGATAGAATCAGACGCCCTTACTTTGAATAATACCCTTAGCTAGTGCCAAAAAAGCAGCTTCTACATTATCTCCTTCCTTGGCTGAAGTTTCAAAGAATGGCGCACCCAAACTCTTCGCGTACTCTTCCCCTTCACTCCTTTTAACTTCCCTGAGATTCTTCAAATCACACTTGTTGCCGACAACCACCACTGATGCAACATCATCTGTATTATTCATCATTTCAGTTCTCCAATTCTCAAGATTGTCCAAAGTTGACCTACGGGTAACATCATAAACTAAAAGTGCACCAACCGCACCCAAATAGAATCCCGATCTTACATGTTTAAAGTGGGGCTGCCCCGCCAGGTCCCAAATGATGAGTTTAACGGAGGCGCCTTCAACAGTGAGACTTTTTGCGAAAATATTTGTTCCCAGAGTCATCCTGTAATCTGTCTCGAATTTTCCAGTGACGAATTTTTCAATTAGGCTAGTTTTGCCTACGGCTCCGTCGCCTGCTAGAATTACTTTGTACATTAGTTCTTTTGCTGTTTTTACTTCTTTGGACATTTTTCCACATCCTGTGTTTAGTTGTTTTGGAACCGCTTTGGTTTTGGTTTTGCTTTACACTTTTTTCAAGATTTTATCTTTTGTGTAAATATGTTAGTAGGGTGTAATATTTGTTTTTCGTATAAGGTAAAAGTTTCATGTATTTCTTTTTTACTGGCTCTTTTCGTTAGTGGGAGGACGGTTCTCTAATTTTTCTACATCTAACATTTTGCTTTGAAAAAATTTTCGCCCTTTATCTGAACCGCGGAGCGTATGGGCATTTACTATAAAAAAACTTTTTTCCTATTTCATCTGGGACGCTTAGTGTATAGGGTTTTGTCAAAAAAATCAAAAAAATTCTAGAAAGGGTAGCTTGAATATTCTGTGATGTCTGCATTCCTTCCTATTTTTATTCTTTTAGAAGCAAATTTTATATGGTTTTAGTAATTACCGTGTTTAACCCTAGGCAATAGTTGGAGTGAAATGTTTATGGAAGAGTTGTTGGGGGAAGTTCTGGAGCATATCGGTAGGGCTAGGTCTGCTGATGATGTTGAGGGTTTGAAGCTAGAGGCTTGGATGGCTCGAGCCAGTTTGGAGCTTTTTCTCATTAAGTTGGTTCTCCTGCATGATTTGGAGGAGATGGAACCGCCTTCTGGACCTAATGTGAAGAGGGGGGAGCCGAATAGGGATTTGAAGCTTTTGAATTTGGCTGAGGAGAAGGTTAGGGAGGCTCAGCGGGCTTTTTGCAGCGGGGATTATTTTTTGACTTATGAATGTGTTTGGTATGCTAAGAATGCTTTAACTAAAATTGTGACTTCTGATTCTAAGGTTCCGGGTGAGTGAACTGGTTTTTGTGGCGGCTTTTAGGGGGTGAAAGGTTTATTTTTGTTTTTTACTTCTTTTGTTTTGGGGTTGATTTTTTTGAAGACTGGTGTTAGGGTTTTGGGTGTGGCGGAGAGTTTTGTTAAGGGTGCTAGCAAGCATTCAGTTCTCGCAGGTGTGGTTATGAGGGGGGATCTTCAGATTGATGGCTTTGCCTTCTCGAAAGTTACTGTGGGAGGATTGGACGCCACTGAGGGAGTGCTTAATCTTTATCGGGTGCTTGATAGAAGTGATATTAGGTTTTTGTTTTTGAATGGTTGTGTCATTAGTTGGTTTAACATTGTGGATTTGAATCGGGTGTATGGCGAGCTGGGTATACCTTTGGTGTGTGTGACTTACGAGGAGTCTGAGGGATTAGAGAAATACTTTAAAGAATACTTTTCAGATTGGGAGGAAAGGCTGAAGATTTATAGTAGACTGGGGGATAGGGAGCCCCTTAGGCTTAATACGGGTTATGAGATTTTTGTGCGTTACTTGGGGCTGAGTAGGGAGGAGGCGGTGAGGGTTTTGAACAAGTTTACTCTTCAGGGCTCTGTTCCTGAACCCTTGAAGACCGCACGCCTACTTTCTAGAGCTATTATAAGAAGCGGGATTATAAATCTAGGTTAGAGCTTGAATGGGGGTTGTTGGATCCGGATTTTTGCGGGTTTTTTCGCTTTCCCTCTCTCTATTAGGGTTACACGTTTCATGCGTAATTTTTTGTTGATTTCTGTTTATTAGTTTTTCAGGTTACTCCAGAGAAGGTCTTCTATGGCTTTGAAGTTTATTATGCGATCTAGATTGTTTCCCTCAAGTATTTTTTGGATTTCACTTTCTAGGTATTCTAGTTCTTTTTTGTTGTTTTTTCCATCCTTGAATAGAGTGTCGTACTTCTCTTGGAATTTTTTGTAGATTTTTTTGAATTTGGAAATGTCTGATGGCTCCTGTTGGGGGTCAATTAGTGCTATCATTGTGAAGTTTGTGTCTTTGTGGAATATGAATCCATTTTCGCCTATGACGAATGAGGAGAGGCCATTGTCGCTCTTTTTTTCTGTGAAAACGCTGGAGAAGTCTGAGAGTGCGGAGACGAAGTTGACAAGTTCATTGATATTTATGTCTCTCTTGGAGTTTTCTTTAATGAATAGTGGTTTTCCCTCGCTTGAAAGTATGTATATGGCGTGAATCAAAAGGTTCACCACATTTTTATTATCTTAAAATTTTCTGTAGTATAATTACAAAATTCATAAATAAAAGGTTTTTGGAAGTCAAAAATTGATGATATCAAAAAGAAATGCATCTACTACTAGATTTTTGGCTACATTTCGGAGGTCCACACTATTATTTGTAAAGTCTATCCATCCGTTGGTGTCTTCCGCAACACCTTTTCTGGGTTGGATAAAATTTATTGTTCTTTCTTATTTTTCTATTATTTAACCTCCACACGGTTTAATGAAGCTTCCTTACCTTGACAATGTTAAATTTGAGCCGATTCCCATTTTTAGTGCCACTAAGAGCGGCGGGGAAAGCACTTTTCCTTACTTAAAAGATAAAAAACAGTGAGAAACAAGCAGCAACGAACCAAATTTGACATTGTCAAGTTACTAAGGATATTGAATGAAAAATTTTTGGAATATTGAGGGAGAGTTGTTCTTTTTATACTTTTTTGGATAGGACTACGTATTTCTCCGTGAATCCCATTCTTTGGTATAGTTTCTCTGCGGGTTTCACACCTTTCTTTAGATTAATTAGTGCTTCTTTGCCTCCCTTTTCGCGTATAAAATCAATGGCCTTTTGCAGGAGAAGCTCTCCTAAGGATGTATCTGACTTGGGAAATCTAGCGGGTCCAATAGTCACAGTGTTTCTTTCCTCAGGGATAATGTACACGTTTTTTATGAGACCTGATTTGCCTTTAATCTCCACAAAAACCATACCTACGGGGGTGTCCCCTCTTCTTGCAATGAATCCCGCACAATTTTCTGGCTCGAGAACATGTTTTTCGAAGGTGTTCTGCCAGCGATCTTCGTCGAATTTTGTTCCCATAAATTCGCATAAACAGAGCATTAACTTTGTCACATCATCATAATCGTACTCTGTCACCTGTTCTATTTCGATGGGAATTTCTTCAGTTAGTGATCTCATTCCTTGACGCCTCCTTAAAAAAATTTACAATTTGAATACTTATTAAGAAAAATGTATTGTTATTATATGTTGTAATAATATACTATTTATTAAAAAATTTTGCTGTCCTAAAAAATCCGAATTAGAATAATTCACTTTAAAAAGAGATTCAGAAAAAGCTCGTCGAAACACCTAACAATATTATTATTTCGGTCAAAAGGTTCTCCAAAACAATCTATAGAAGACAAGCAAAATTGAGGTCTTAGTCCCTTTTTGTACTTTTTTTGAACATTTTTAAACTTTTTTTTCCTAAAAGCGAATATTTTTTCCTAAAAAAATCCGTTATTAGTACTATTAAGTAAAATATATAAGAAAGTATAACTAATTTATCCTATCACATTCATTCACCATAAATTTTCAAGGAGGAAAAAAGGGTAATTGAAGGCGGAAATAGCAAGTATTTCAAAAGAAATCTTACAGAAGTCAATAGACGCTGAAAAACTGAGGTACTGTTACGGGTGTGGTACTTGTACAGCTAGCTGCCCTGTGGCAAAGGTGATCCCTGAGAGCTTTAACCCTAGGGGATTGCTGCAGAAAATTTTCTTTGACTTGAGCAAAACATTAACTGAGGATGAACTTTGGCTGTGCGCTTGGTGCTACTCATGCTATGAACGATGCCCTCAAGGTATAAAAACTACGGAAATTTTTCTCTTGACCCGAAACCTAGCTGTTGAGAGGGGATATTTCCCTAAGCAGCCCACTAACCTAATAAAGCAGATTTTGAGGTCTGGACGGACACTGGAGGTCACACCGGCGCGGGACAGGAAACGGGAAGCGCTGGGACTGCCTAAGATTGGGGAAACTGTTTCAAAGAAGGCATTAAGAGAGATTAATATTATAACTGAGAAAAGCTCAACCTGGAGGGTTAGAGGGTGAATTTGGAATATTCGCTTTTTCCAGGATGCGTAACCTCAGCTAGGGAATTTAGCTGCGAAGTCTCCGCTCGGAAGGTTTTTGAAGTTTTAGATGTGGAACTTTACGATGTGGAGGATTTTACTTGCTGTATGCCCGCTTGTTTGGTTCATTCCTTCGACTATACGACTGGACTTGCACTAACTTCTAGAAATCTCTGCGTTGCCGATGAACTTGATAGGGATGTTTTGACACTTTGTGTGAGCTGTTACGGTAATCTTTGGCGGGCAAAGAAACTCATGTCTGAAAATGGAGATCTTAGGCGTCGGGTAGATGAGCTCCTAGCCACCGTAGGAAGATCTTATCAAGGTGAAGTGGGCATTAAACATTCAACCACTGCCCTGTACGAAGACATCGGCCCTAAAAACCTAAAAAACCAAGTTTCTAAACCACTTAAGGGGATCAAGGCTGCTCCTTTTTACGGTTGCCACCTTATTAGACCCCGAGAATACTTGTCCTTTGATGATACAGAGTTTCCTGAAAAGCTTGATGAGCTTATCAATATTACGGGGGCTACTAGTGTCCTGCATAGGGAGAGGACGGGGTGCTGCATAGGATGTGGGAGCTTTTTCGGAGAGGTGGCGGAGGAAGCCGCCCTAAAATTAAGTGTAGATATTCTGGAAAGCGCGTTGGAAGCTAAGGCGGATTGTGTGGTTGTAACGTGTCCCTACTGTTTTCTACAGATTGAGATGGGGCAGCTTCTTTTCAAAAGAAGAACAGGAGAATCGTACAATATACCTGTGCTTAATTACACAGATTTGTTGGGGTTAGCGCTGGGAATTGAGTCCCGAGAACTAGGAATGAATATCCATAAGATAGACCCATCTCCGCTTCTTGAAAAAATTAAGTAAATTTGAAGGAGGGGGAATGATTCATTTGGAAAAAGCGGGTTCTGTCACTATAATTGGTGGGGGAGTTGCGGGAATACAGGCAGCATTAGAAATGGCAAATTTAGGAATACTTGTCTATTTGGTTGAGGAAAAACCCAGTATAGGGGGGCGGATTATCGAACTAAACTGCTCCTCCTGCCGCCTAGAAGTTCCTATGGATTGTTCCATCTGTCCGGTTATACCTAAGATAGTTGAGTGCTACCACCACCCAAATATTAAGATTCTTACAAATGCCGAAATTATGGGTATTTCTGGTTCTGCTGGAAACTTCCAGCTAAATGTTTTAAAAAGGCCACGTTTTGTTAATGAAGATAAATGCACTGGGTGCGGTGCCTGTACCGAAAAGTGCCCAGTTGAAATTTTTGATGCATTCAACATGGTTAAAGGGAGAAAGAAGGCTATCCACTTCCCTCTTCCCCAAGCATTCCCTCAAGTTCCAATCATTGATAGAGAGGATTGCTTACATTTTAGGAGTGGAACTTGCGAAAAATGTTCAGAGGCCTGTCCCTCTGCGGCAATAAATTTCAATGACGAAGAAATGATGATTGGGATTAAAAGTGAAGCCATAATCCTTGCAACTGGGCTTTCTCTCTTTGATCCAAGCAGAATAAAAGAATATGGATACAAGAGGTACAAGAATGTCATCACCATCCTTGACCTTGAACAAATGACCAGTATACACGGCCCCACACGAGGTAAAATTGTTAGAATTTCAGACAAAAAAGAGCCAAAAAGTATAGCCTTCATTCAATGCGTGGGGTCAAGAAGTAGAAGGACAAATAACAATTTCTGCTCCGGAATATGTTGTATGTACACTGCTAAGGACGCCGCCCTAGTAAAAATTTTAAAACCAGAAACAGAGGTTTATGTTTTCTACATAGATCTCCGAGTTTTTGGAAAGGGTTACCAAGAACTTTTCAACAAGGTTAGAAACAGTCTAGGTGTAAACTATATTAGGGGCCGCCCAGGGGGAATATGGGAGGATCCAGAAACAAGGGATCTTATCATTAGTTTTGAAAATACGCTCACCCAGAGGGCGGAGAAGTTAAGAGTGGAAATGGTGGTTCTATCTCCTGCCCTACTGCCCCACCCTAATAATAGAAGATTAGCTGAGTTTTTAGGTCTGGAATTAGATGAACATGGTTTCTTTAAAAGTCCAAATCCAGTGTCACAGCCCTTTGACACCACCCTAAAAGGTGTTTTTACCTGCGGTTACTGTAGGGGACCTAGAGGGATATCTGAATCTGCCACTCAAGCCAGTGCCGCTGCGGGGAGGGTTACAGAAGCCATTACTTTGGCAAAAATGGGGAGGAGTAAAGCATGAGTGAAGCTAGCCTTAACCAAGAGTCAAGAATTGGAGTATTCCTCTGTGATTGTGGAGCAAATATCAGTGGCATCATTGATGTTCCCCAAGTCATCGAAGCTTCAAAAGGAATATCCGGGGTTGTATTTGTGGAAAGAGATAATTCACTCTGCTCCACCGCTGGAACAAGAAAGATAAAGGAAATTATAAAGAAGAGCGGAGTGAATCGGGTTGTCTTCGCGGGTTGCTCTCCCAAAAACTATGGTTCACTTTTCGAATCTGTTTGCCAAAAAGCAGGGATTAACAGGTATCTTGTTGCCTTTGCAAACATCAGGGAACAGTGCGCCTGGGCGCATCAGGACAAGCCAAAGGAAGCCACTATGAAAGCTATTAATACTGTGCGAATGGCTGTGGCGTGGCTTCAAAAATCGGAGCCTCTGCAGGAATTGGAAATAGAGGTACACCCTTCCACACTGATTATTGGAGGCGGGATATCGGGAATGACAGCAGCCCTCTGCCTAGCCAATCAGGGCTTCAATGTACTCATAGTTGAGAAGGAGCCGGACATCGGTGGCATGTTAAAGAAACTCTATAAGCTATATCTTACCAATCAGGAAGTTTCGGAAATTCTGAATCCAGTAATCCAGTCGGTGAGAAACCATAAAAACATTAGAATCCTCACATCAGCATCTGTAAAGGAGGTAGAGGGATACTTCGGTGACTTTGAAGTTACAGTTTCCTTTAATGGAGGAACAGAAAAATTTAGAGCGGGAACCATAATTCTGGCAACGGGAGCAGAGGCATTTGAACCCTTTGGAATGTATGGTTACGGGAAACATGAGGGAATTGTTACTCAGCTGGAATTGGAGCAGATTCTAAAACAAGGAAAATTGAAACACCCCCAGAAAGTTGTTATGATACAGTGCGTAGGAGCCCGGGAAGAAAAAGGATTAACCTACTGTTCCAGAATATGCTGTATGGTTGCAATTAAAAACGCCACTCTGATAAAAAAAATGTATCCCGACTGTGAGGTCTACATAATTTACCGTGATCTACAAACCTACGGTAAGGAGAACGAGGAATACCAGTCAAAGGCAAGAGAGCTGGGAATAAAATTTATAGAATACACCCCGGAGCGCCGCCCAGAAGTAGTTCCTAATGGGAACGGCAAATTAGAAGTTAAGATTTATCACGCTTTACTGGGTGAGACCTTAACCATTGATAGTGATTTGGTTGTCCTATCCACACCACTTGTTCCCAACGTGGACGTAAAAGAAATTGCAAAAATTCTCAAAGTTCCTTTGGGTTCCGACGGCTTCTTCAGAGAAGCCTACATGGAAATGCGGTCAACAACCTTAGGTGTTAATGGCATATATGTTTGTGGAACCGCCCAGGGACCCAAAAGTATCGATGAAAGTATAACCCAAGCATATGCCGCAGCAGCGCTGGCAGCGACTCCCATGCTACATAAAAAAGTAAAGATACCGGCCATAACCGCTGAGGTTAATGAAGATTTATGCATTGGATGCCAACTGTGCCTAGACCTTTGCCCAGTTCACGCCATCACCTTTGCGGAGGGAAAATCTATGGTGATAGAAGCCACATGCCGAGGCTGCGGTACATGTGCCGCCGCTTGCCCCTCAAAAGCAATAATCATGAAGGGCTTTAAGGATGAACAGATACTTGCGGAGGTGGAGGCAGCTCTTAAATAAAAGAATAAGAAGAGGTTGGCAAAGTGGAGGAAGAAGAGGGAATAAAGGAGTTTGAGCCAAAAATAGTGGCTTTTACCTGTAATTGGAGCAGTTATTTTAGTGCTGACCAGGCGGGAATAAGTAGAACATTTTATCCACCTAACGTTCACATAATTAGAGTTATGTGCACTGGCCGAGTGGATCCACTATTTGTGGTGAAGGCTTTCTTAAATGGAGCTGATGGGGTGATCATTGCTGGATGCCACCCCAACTATTGCCGATACAATGGGGGAAATAGACAGGCAGAAGCCAGGGTCAAGTTTTTGAAAATGCTCATGGAAGAGATTGGCGTTAATCCGGCGCGGCTGCGGATAGAATGGATATCCGCTTTGGAGGGGGGAAGATTTGCACAAGTAGTTCAAGAGATGGTTGAGGAGCTTAAAAAAATGGGACCGCTACTTTTAAGAAAATAATGGGGGCAAACTGCTTGAATGAGAAAGAAGTTGTTCTCATAATAGGTGGAGGCATAGCGGGAATTCAGGCCGCACTAGACGTAGCTGACCAGGGAGTAAAAGCCTATGTGGTTGAGAGTACACCCAGTGTGGGAGGACATATGGCTATGTTAGATAAGACTTTTCCCACACTTGACTGCTCAGCTTGTATCCTTACCCCAAAAATGGTGGACGTCGGCAGGCATCCCAATGTTGAGCTTCTAACTTATTCCGAAGTAAAAAGAGTTAAGAGAAACGATAGAGGTTTTGAAGTAAAGATTGTGAAAAAGCCAAGGTATGTTGACGTATCCAAGTGTACGGGGTGTGGGGTTTGCGCCAGACACTGCCCAGTGGAAGTTTCTGACGATTTTAACGCTGGGATGGATGTTCGGAAGGCGATTTATGTGCCTTTTCCTCAGGCAGTTCCACTAAAATACACGATAGATGAAGAGCACTGTATTAGGTGTGAGCTCTGCAAAAGGATATGTGAATCCATAGGGGCGGGGGCAGTAAACTTGGATCAGGTGCCTGAGGAGGTTAACCTCAATGTGGGGGCGATTATTATTGCTACTGGCTATAAACCTTTTGACGCTAAAAGAAAGAAGGCTTACGGCTACGGAAAATATGCGAATGTTTTAACAGCCTTGGAGCTTGAGAGACTGCTCTCTGCCGCTGGGCCGACTGCGGGACATATTTTGAGACGCTCAGATGGCTGCATACCTAAAAGAGTGGCTTTTGTTCAGTGTGTGGGTTCAAGGGACTCGCACCATGGGTATCCCTACTGTTCCAGAGTCTGTTGTATGTATGCTATAAAGGACAGTATACTGCTTAAGGAGCATATACCTGATGTTGACGTCACCATCTTTTACATGGATATTAGAACCTACGGTAAAGGTTTTGAAGAACTATACCAAAGGGCTAAGGAAGAGTTCAAGGTGCAATTCAAGCGGGGAAGGGTGGCAAGAATTTACGAGATTCCAGAAAACCAGAATCTGATAGTGAGAGCTGAGGACACCGAAACTGGGGAGATTTTACAGGAGGAATTCGAGATGGTGGTTCTTTCTGTGGGTTTAGCGCCACCGGACGGAATAGCAGAGTTGAGCAAAATATTGGAAGTGCCTCTGGATGAGTATGGTTACATAGAGGAGGCAGACGCCAAGGTTGATACTGTTTCAACAAAAGTTCCGGGCATTTTTGTGGCGGGAACAGCTTTGAGTCCCAAGGATGTCCCAGACAGTGTATCCGAAGCTAGCGCGGCTGCCATGAAGGCGGTAACTTTTCTGAGAAGGAGGAAGTAGTATGGAGGAAGAATTACGTGTTGGGTGCTATATTTGCCATTGTGGATTGAATATTGCGGGAGTAATTGACGTTGAAAAGGTGGCGGAAGCCACGGGAAAACTTCCGGATGTTGTGATTGCGAGGCACTACGTTTACATGTGTTCGGAGCCCGGCCAGGAACTAATAAAAAAGGATATCAAAGACTACAATTTAAATAGGGTTGTTGTGGCTTCCTGTTCTCCTCAAATGCATGAATCCACATTCCGCTCCGTTGTTGAGGAGGCTGGTTTAAACCGGTATCTTTTTGAAATGGCTAATCTTCGAGAGCAGTGTTCGTGGGCCCATGCAAATAATCCCGTAAAGGCCACTGAGAAGGCAAAGGATATATTAAGAATGGCTGTTGCTAAGGCTCGACTGCTTCAACCCTTAGAGAAAAGGGAAGTTCAAGTTAAACCCGCAACTCTAATCGTGGGTGGAGGAATAACTGGAATACGGGCAGCTTTGGAAATGGCCAATAGAGGGTTTTCTACATATCTTGTGGAGAGGTCTCCCTATCTTGGAGGAAGAGTGGCACAGTTAAACAGGGTAATTTTAACCAATGAAAGAGCGTCAGAAATTCTGAAACCGATGTTGAACGCATTAACGGGCCATCCGAATATTGAAGTATTCACTAACACGGAAGTCGAGGAAGTAGGCGGCTATATTGGCAACTTTGAAATAAAGTTAAAGATAACACCCCGCTTCGTTAACCAGAACTGCAACCTGTGCGGGAAATGCTTAGAGGTATGCCGCGTAGAGGTGCCAGACGAGTTTAACTTTGGACTAAACACTAGGAAGGCCATATATATCCCCTACAATGACGCTGTGCCCAGAATTCTTACTATTGATGAGGATAGTTGCACACGCTGCGGGGAGTGCGTCAAGGTCTGCAAGCAAGGTGCCATTTCTTTGGACAGCAAACCCCAAAGCAAAAACATTTCGGTGGGAACAATTATTCTTGCCACCGGTTATGATCCCTATTTGCCACAAGGTGAGTATGGCTTCGGAGAGTACGAAGATGTAATCACTCAATTCCAACTGGAAAGAATGCTCAGCAACAATGGTCCCACCAATGGGCGGTTAGTAAAACCTTCCAATGGACAGGTGCCCAAGAACATAGTTTTTATTCTTTGTGTGGGTTCCAGAAACCCCCATAGGCAATATTGCTCCAGAGTCTGCTGCTCGGTGGCATTAAAAAACGCCATGCTCATCAAAAAAGATTATCCGGAAACGCAGGTCTCCATTCTTTACCGAGATATAAGAAGCTTTGGTGAAGGACAAGAAGAACTTTATGGAGAAGCGCGACTAGCAGGAATAAATTTCTTCAGGTACACACCAGATAACCCCCCAAAGGTTTCCAGACCAGACGACTCACGGATTCAGGTAGTGGTCTATGATCCCACACTGGGAATGACTATTAAGATTCCCACTGATCTCCTGATTCTTGCTGAAGCTATGACTCCCAGAAAGGACTCCGCCGAGTTGGGCTCAAAAATAGGGGTCACACGTACACCAGATGGCTTTTTCCGTGAAGCACATCCTAAGCTCAAGCCTCTCGACACAAACTCTGAGGGGATATATCTTGCTGGCGCCGCCCAATTTCCCAAGGATATTACCGAGTGCATAGTTCAGGCATGTGGAGCCGCAGCAAGGGCCTCTATTCCTATGTCCAAAGGGAAAGTGGACGTAGAGCCCATAGTAGCCTCGGTTAATGAAGATCTTTGTATTGAGTGCGGAACTTGCCAGGGTATATGTCCTTATGGAGCAATAAAGAAGGGTGAGAAGGGAAAAGCGCAAGTCACAGAGATTCTATGTAAGGGTTGTGGCGCCTGCGCCGCAAGTTGCCCAGCAAGAGCTATCACCATATTTCATTTTACTGATGAACAAATTCTCGCCCAATCACTCGCCGCATTAGGAAGGGGAGAACTATGAGTTATGAGCCGAAAATAGTTGGGTTTCTGTGCAATTGGTGTGCCTACTCGGCCGCCGACTTAGCGGGCATGAGTAGAATTAGTTACCCTCCAACCATACGCATTGTGAGGTTGATGTGTAGTGGCAGAATTGACCCAGTAATCGTAGTGGACACTCTCATTAATGGCGCTGATGGAGTTTTAATTGCAGGGTGCCTTCCGGGCGACTGCCACTACGTGGAGGGCAACCTCAACGCAGAAGTTAGAATAAAAATTTTGAAAAATTTGATAGCCAAAACCGGTTTGGAGCCAGAAAGACTACGTCTGGAATGGATCCCAGCTTCGGGCGGAGCTCTTTTTGCAGATGTTGTCAAAGACTTCACAAACCAGCTAATACATTTAGGTCCATCGCCCTTAGCTGGAGAAAACCCGGACAAAAACGTACTGGAACTATTGGAAGTGGTCAGGGATACTGTTGCTGATGTACGTTTACGAGAACTGGTTGGTAAGAAGAGACAGATTACCGAGAAGGGAAACGTGTATGGAGAAGTGGTATCAAAGGAAGAGTTTGAGAAGAGATTAGCTGAGTACATGAATGACGAATTTGACCGACACAGAATACTCCGTATGTTAAAAGACCATCCCCTCTCAGTTAGGGAGCTTTCTGAAAGACTGAATCTGCGCCCCCAAAGGGTGCTGAGCCACATTGCAGCTATGCGGCGGAAAAACTTGGTGGCGGTCGAAAGAATTGAGGGAACGTCTCCTCTATATACAGCTTTGGAGGTGTGAATGTGGAGGATAAGGTTGGGGCGGTACTAGTTGTGGGAGGTGGAATAGCTGGAATTCAGGCCGCTCTTGATTTGGGAGACTCTGGCTTCAAAGTTTATTTGATGGATGAAACGCCTTCAATTGGGGGTGTGATGGCTCAACTGGATAAGACCTTCCCCACAAATGATTGCGCTATGTGTATTCTTGCGCCAAAGCTGGTTGGTTGTGGGAGACACCCCAATATTCAACTTTTAACTAATGCCTCAATAAAGAGCGTAGAAGGTGGTGCAGGCCACTTCAAAGTTTCAATTACTAAGAGGCCTAGACGTGTTAATGAGGGGAAGTGTACGGGGTGTGGGGTGTGTGCTAGGTGGTGTCCTGTTGAGGCTATTGATGAGTTCAATGAAGGATTGGGTAATCGGGGGGGAATATTCGTTAGGTACCCACAGGCTGTTCCTTTAGTATACTCAATTGATAAAGAAAAATGTATAGGATGTGGGATATGTAGCGAGGTATGCAGGGCGAAGGCAATCGAATATGAGCAAAAGGAGCAAGATATAGTTTTGGATGTAGGCTCCATAATACTTGCACCGGGATTTGAGGAATTTGAGGCGGAAGCCCTCCCGGAATATGGTTATGGGCGCTTCCCTAATGTAGTGTCAAGTATAGAGTTTGAACGTATCCTTAGTGCTTCCGGACCCTATGGTGGTTTAGTCATACGTCCCTACGATGGTGAGATTCCCAAAAATATTGCGTTTATACAGTGTGTTGGCTCTCGTGACACCCGTCTGGGGAACAGTTACTGCTCCGCTGTATGTTGTATGTTTGCAATCAAGGAAGCGGTGATTGCTAAGGAACATACTCAGAGCCCCCTAGATTGCACCATATTTTTCATAGATATGCGTTCCTATGGAAAAGAGTTCGACGATTACTATAAAAGGGCTGAGGAAGAATATGGGGTGAGATTTGTCAGATCAAGGGTTGCCAGCGTAGAGGAAGTGCCCAAGTCGCACAATCTTCTTGTAAAGTATATTGAAGACGGCGAGCCTAAAGAGGAAGAATTTGACCTTGTAGTACTCTCAGTTGGAATGAAACCACCTAGAAATTCCCGGGAAATAGCGGAAAAACTGGGCATAGATCTTAACGAGTATGGGTTCTGCAAAACAGACGATTTTGCCCCACTTGAAAGCTCGGTGCCAGGTGTCTACGTTTGTGGAGCATTCTCTTCCCCCAAGGACATTCCAGACAGTGTAGCGCAAGCAAGCGGTGCTGCCGCCAAAGCGGGAGGCATCATATCCTCGGCCAGGGGAAAACTAATCGCTAAAAAGCAATACCCACCTGAGAAAAATGTGGAGGGAAAGGAGCCTCGAATTGGAGTTTTCGTTTGCCACTGTGGGATAAACATTGGTGGAGTAGTTGACGTACCCAGAGTAGTGGAATATGCCAAAACACTTCCAAACGTGGTATATGCGGAGCACAACCTTTACACTTGCTCTCAAGACACTGGTGCACGCATAGTGGAAGCCATAAAGGAACATGACCT
Source organism: Candidatus Jordarchaeia archaeon (assembly GCA_029856435.1). Lineage (GTDB taxonomy): Archaea > Asgardarchaeota > Jordiarchaeia > Jordiarchaeales > Jordiarchaeaceae > Jordiarchaeum. Next base: position 14,162 of record JAHQXB010000123.1, on the reverse strand, counting down.
TAACCGTGTTGTGGTGGCATCATGTACACCAAGAACACATGAGCCTCTTTTCAGAGACACAATTCGGGAAGGAGGCTTAAATCCCTACCTCTTTGAAATGGCAAACATAAGAGACCAATGCTCCTGGGTACACATGCACGAGCCTGAGAAGGCAACACAGAAAGCCGTAGACCTAGTGAGGAGTGCTGTGGCAAAAGCCAGACTACTTAAACCCCTTCAAAAACCAATGATAAAGATTACACCAGTTGGTTTAGTCATTGGTGGGGGATTATCGGGAATGATTGCGGCTTTGGAGCTTGCAGAGCAGGGATTTGAGGTACACTTGGTGGAGAGGGAGAAACAGCTTGGAGGAAATCTCCGTAGAATAAAATTTCTTCTCAACGGCGACAAACCCAGCGAGAGACTTGAATCTTTGATAAGGAGAGTAGAAGGTAACGGGAAAATACATGTTTACACAGAGGCGGAAGTGGTGGGTGTTGAGGGATATGTTGGAAACTTTAAGACAACTGTACTAGTTAATGGGGAGAGGAGGGAGATTCAGCATGGGGTAATAATTGTAGCTACGGGTGGAACTGAGTATAAACCCACTGAGTATTTTTATGGAATGGATGACCGGGTGTTAACCCAGTTAGAATTAGAGGAGAAGTTGGCAAACGGGGAATTCAGCGCGGATACCGTGGTTATGATACAGTGTATCGGCTCCAGAAATGGTGAACACCCAAGCTGCTCCAGAGTTTGTTGTTCTGGTGCAATTAAGAACGCTTTAAAAATTAAGGAGTCAAAACCAGAAACAGAGGTCTATGTGCTATATAGGGATATGAGAACTTATGGTTTCCGGGAGAAATACTATCAGGAAGCTCAAAGGAGGGGAGTAATATTTATTCGCTACGATGAAGAGCACAAACCTGAGGTGGCAAATGAGGGGACACTCAGGGTACTGGTCAGGGATCCCATAATTAAGAAGAAAATCGAAATTGAGCCCGACCTAATTGTGTTAAGTGCAGGGATCTATCCAAACCCCGATAACAAAAATTTGGCTCAGATGCTAAAAGTACCCTTAAGCAAGGAGGGATTTTTCCTGGAGGCACATATGAAGCTTCGCCCAGTTGATTTTGCCACGGAGGGAATTTTTCTCTGTGGGCTGGCACAGTCACCAAAATTCATGGATGAATGCATATCTCAAGCCTGTGGCGCGGCTGCTCGAGCGGCCACCATTCTATCCAAAGAAGCACTGGAAATAGAGGGTGCAATAGCTAAGGTTGACGAAGATCTCTGCGCTGCGTGCAAAGTCTGTGTATCCATCTGTGAGAGTGGAGCTGCGCAAATTGTGGAAAAGAATGGGAGAAATGTTTCAAACATAATAGAGGCCCTCTGTAAGGGGTGCGGGCTGTGTAGCGCCGCGTGTCCCTCGGGAGCGATAACCATAGAGCATTTTACTGATAAACAGATTCTGGCTCAGATTAGAGCCTTACTGGGAGGTGGATGATGTGGCTGAGTTTGAACCCAAGATAGTGGCTTTTTGCTGTAGTTGGTGTAGCTACGCTGGCGCCGATTTGGCGGGAGTGAGTAGGTTTCAGTATCCCACAAATGTTAAAATAATCAGGGTTATGTGCAGTGGCAGAATAGACCCCACATTTGTACTTGAAGCCTTCAAAAACGGTGCTGACGCAGTACTAGTGGCAGGATGTCACATACCATCTGATTGCCACTACTTAACAGGAAACCTGAGAGCCCAGCGTAGAATAGCCCTGACCCGAAATCTTTTGAAACAGCTAGGAATAGAGCCGGAAAGGTTAAGGTTGGAGTGGATTTCTGCCTCGGAGGGAGACAAATTTGCGGCGGTTGTGAAGGAAATGACTCAAAAGATAAAGGAACTGGGTCCAAGTCCACTCAGTGGTGGAGGTGATGGGAAATGACTGAAGAAGTCATTAAACTGTCGGAGGCGGATCGCCAATTCAAATATGAGCTCAGCCATGTGCCAGAAATAGAGAACCTCATGCTCTGTATGCAGTGTGGGACATGTACCGCGGACTGTCCCGTGGCTCGCTTCAGCGGGGCATACAGGCCTCTTAAGATATTGAGAATGGTTCTTTTGGGGTTAAAATCAGATGTTCTTTCAGCTGGTGAACTTTGGCTTTGCGCTTCTTGTTATACTTGTACCGACCGCTGTCCGAGGGGTGTGAGGTTTTCCAGCTTACTGAGGATGCTTAGAAACATTGCTGTGGAAGAGGGATATATTCCAGATGGTTTTAGGGAATTAGCTTTTAACATTCTAGAAACGGGTTACGCTTATGAAATATCGGAGTCCAGAATGAAGAGGAGGGAGGCTGCAGGGCTTCCTCCATTACCAAAGGCTAACCCCAGAAAGCTTGCTAGACTCGCAGAAATTGCTGGATTCCTAAAAAAGGCAAAAAAGAAGGATGGAGGGAAGTAAAATTTCGGATTCAACTTACTTGCTGTATTTAGGCTGTCTAATTCCCTATAGGGTTCCCAGCTATGAGGTTGCAGCAAGAAAGGTTCTTAGCAGGTTGGATGTCGAGTTAGTGGATATGCCCGAGTTTAACTGCTGTGGTCTTCCCATAGATCCCATTAGTCACGAGGTTATGATGGTTTTGGCTGCTTGGAACCTTTGTTTAGCGGAAAGAGAGGAACTTGATATATTGACTCTCTGTCCCGGCTGCAGTGGTACTCTACACAAGGTGAACACTATCCTTAGAGAGGATGAAAAAGTTAGGGAGAAAATTAACAATTTCTTGAAACGGGATGGAATGGAGTATAAGGGAAATAGAGAGGTTAAACATCTGGTTCAGGTATTGGTGGAGAATGTAGGCATTGAGAAACTTAAGGAGAAAATTGTAAAACCACATAGAGGTCTCAAAGTGGTGGAGCATTATGGTTGCCATATTCTGCGGCCAAGGGAGTACATGAAATTTGATGACTCTGAGAATCCCACAATTTTGAGACAATTAATTGAACCTACGGGAGCCACGTGTCTGGATTACGTGAATAAAAGGGAGTGTTGCGGCTACCCAATTATGGCCATAGATGAAAAAATTCCTTTTAGACTAGCGGGGGACAAACTTAGACATATGAAGGAAGTGGGAGCCGATGCCCTAATTACTATTTGTCCTTCTTGCTATCTGGCCTTCGACCTTAATCAGTCCCGGATAGAGAAACTTTTTGGTGAGAAATTTGAGCTCCCAGTGCTTCACTATCCTGAGCTTCTAGCGCTGGCTTTAGGCATTGAACCAGACGAGCTGGCTTTAAATGATCACAGGGTTAGGATTTCAAAAATATTGGAAGGTGGTTCGGGAGGCTGAACTCAGATTGTCTGAAGATTTAAGAAAAAGATTAGAGGCGGCTGTTGGAGTTCTGGGAGACATTCGTGTCAGATGGCTGATTGGGCGAAGCCAAGCCCTTTTGGAATCAGGAACCATCACCGAGGAAGGTTTGGAGCAACTTATGAGGAAGATTATGAGAGAGGAGATGGAGAGATGGCTTATTATGAATGAAATCGAAGGACAGGGCCCATTATCAGTAAAAGACCTTTCCAAGGCAACCCGACTTCCAGAACAAGCAGTAGTTAAGCACCTATTAGCCCTAAGAAGAATGGGAAGGGTTACCTTTGCGGGTGAGAAAGAGAACATGTATCTATATGAGTTGGTTAGATGATGGGGAGAATAAAATTGAAGAGTAGTGATTCAAAATGACTGAAGCAAATTCTTCTGATGAAAAGCAAACAGTCATAAAACTCAAGGATTTGGATACCAGCCTACAGAAGGAGATTAGCAAAATTCCGGGATGCGAAAAGCTTATGCTCTGCTTCCAGTGCGGCACATGCAGTGCTGACTGCACAGTTGGGAGACACCTTAAGGAGTACAAGCCCAGATTGATAGCTATGATGACCAAGCTTGGAATGAAGCAGGCGCTCTTTAAGGGAGATCTATTGTGGCTGTGCACCCAGTGTTACACGTGCCTTGAGCGTTGCCCCCAGAATGTGGAGCTGGCGGAGATAATTTCAGCTCTGCGAGGAGTCGCGGCTAGGGAAGGTTACCTGCATCCTTCTTTGAAGAAGGTTATTGAAGCCCTAGCTAGTCATGGTTATATTTATGAGATGACTGAATTCATAGAGGAAGATAGGGAAATGAGGGAGCTCCCACCTGTACCCAAAGTTGACATTGATGAGGTTAGAAAAATTATGAGAATGACGGGCCTTGACAAACTTGTGGGAATAGAACTGGCGGAGGATTGAAAATTTATGAGATATGCATTTTTTGTGGGGTGCACGACATTAGCTAGGCTTCCGAGCTATGAGGTTTCCACGAGAAAAGTAGCTGAGGCTTTAGGTGTGGAGCTCTTGGATATGGAGGGGGCGGGATGTTGTGGAACTACCTATTTAAAGTGTATAGACCCCAGAACCGCGCTTGCCTTGGCTGCTCGGAACATATCCATAGCAGAGGATATGGGGGTTAACATTGTTACTTTGTGTAATGGTTGCACAGAAGTCCTCACAGACGCCAACAACACGCTGAAAAAGGAAGTTGAACTGAGAGACGATGTGAACAACATTCTTGCGGAGGTAGATCGAGAGTTTAGGGGAAAGGTGGAGGTTAAACATTTTGTGCGAATGTTTTTGGAGGATTTGGGAATTGACAGAATTCGCGCCCATGTTTCGAACCCTCTGGAGGGTTTAAGGGTAGCGGTGCATTACGGATGCCACTTATTAAAGCCTTTCAAGATAATGAATTTTGATGACCCTGAAGACCCCACTTCCCTAGATGAACTAGTTAACATTGCAGGAGCAGTTAGCATAGATTATCCAGGCAAGCTGGACTGTTGCTCCGCTCCATTGCTGACAATAAAACGGAGGAACGAATTAGCCACTGAAATAGCTAGGGAAAAGCTTTCAACAGTTAAAAGGTACGCTGATATAATGGTCACTGCGTGTCCATTTTGCTACTTAATGTATGAGCAGAGCCAAATGCCCCCAAACAAACCCATTGATATTCCCATAGTTCATTATTCTCAGCTCTTAGGTTTAGCGATGGGAATCGACTACCAAGATTTAGCCCTCAACGAAAACCGCATAGATGCCTCAGTAATCAAAAAATTTTCAAAGTAGTTGACACCCCGCGAAGGCCCAATGGCATTAAGCCCAAATTCTCTTCTTGTAAGTATAATACCTCTTGCGGCTTGTTAGCTTCTCCCTCTCAAACTTCCTTCCCGTACGGGATGGATGCCCACCCAAATCTGAGCAGTTTTCTCAACACATCCACCACTTACTCAGGGGCTTGTTCAAGTTTATAGGTGGATCCAACAACGTGGTCTACGAGCGTAAGAGTTTTTTGTATTCATACTTGAGATGCCTTCTTTGGTATTCGCCCCTCTTCCAGTGTTTTCCATGTGGCTTCGGAGTACTCTGCCTAGTGATGAACTTGCTGCTGTGACTGTATGAAAAACCTTTTTTGGACCTAGTGAGTGGGGGAAGGACAGGAGAAGGAGACACTCATGAAGCGGGCGGAAGGTGCAGAACCCAGGGGGAGAAAAGTGGGAAAAGGAGCGGGCAAGACAAAAGCACCATCCAACAAGAGGCTCCCAAAACACAGTATGAGAGGTGGAAAGAAGAAAAAGAGGTGGGACACTAAGAGGATAAGCTTAACTGGCGAGAATACAACGAGAAGCTGGTGAAAAGGGGCGAGGTGTACATCTCACTGGACTTCATGGAGTCCTAGAAAAAAGAGGTGGAAGAAATGAATGAGGGGAAGGTTGGCGCCCCCTACACTACTCGAAGTCCCTAATAATCTTTCTGGGCTTCGCGAACTTGTTAAAAAATTGTTGTTTCAGGGGTTCTGGTTGGCTTTTCCACAGGGTTTAAATGGGTGACTCTGGGAGTTCCAAGGCAGAAATGTACCATGAAGGAAGGCTTTGCACCACACATCCCACCAACCCTTGAAGACATCGCAACCAAACCGCGAAAAAGACTTATTTTTTAACAAATTCGCAAGAGGGAATAAAAAGTTATATTCGACGGCGTTCCTTTACTCTTCCCCTTCGCCCTTCCGAGTTAGGGTCAATATATGGATTGAGAACTTCAAGCAGCAAAACATGAGTTCCAGATTCAAGCGTCTCTCTTGCCACACGAGTCACGCGGGCGGGCCTCTAAACACAATAACAGAATCAATCTCCGAATCGGTAAATTTTGTAGGCATAAAAGTCACTCCAAGAACAATTGGCAGGTATATAGAACACATTCAAGAGTTTTAATTTTAACTGGTGCTGCGAATTAAATGTCAACATTTAAATTAGTTTCCATCCTAATACTAGGTTGATTTGGACAGCTTGTGAATAGCTCGCAACACGTATTTGTTAATTAAGTTTGTTGGAGGCTGATATGTTGGGTAAGGAGATTAAAGTAGTTGCTATGATTGGTGCAGGATGGATGGGAAAACAGATTTCTTCTTGGGTGGCAACCAAGGGTTATGCTTTACGCATCTATGACATTAGTCCTGAGGCCCTCAAAGCCGCAAAGGAATTTGTGACCCAGACAGTTGAACTTACCTTCATGTCGCCAGAAGATAAAGGAAAGCTGAAAAAGATTCTTGAAAAAATCACTTACCACGATAAACTTGCTGAATCAGTGAGGGATGCAGACCTAATAATAGAGGCTGTGCCAGAAAATTTGGAGTTAAAGAAGAAGGTTTTCGCAGAGATAGATAGATTCGCCCCACCCCACGCAATCATTGCTACTAACAGTTCCTCAATTCCAGTTTCAAAAATAGAGGATGCCGTAAAGCGAAAAGATAAGGTGTTAAACATCCACTTCTACGCTCCTATATACCAGAGACCCATGGTTGACATTATGAGAGGAACCCAAACTAGCGATGAAACGTTCGAGACTGGCAAGGCGTGGATTGAAAGCATAGATTGTGTTCCCCTCGTGGTTAAAAAGGAGTGCTTGGGCTTTGTGTTTAACAGGGTATGGCGAGCGGTAAAAAAGGAGTGCCTAAAAATCTGGGCTGGAGGATACGCAGACTTCAGAGACGTTGACCGTGGATGGAGAATATTCACAGGTATGAACATGGGGCCATTCGCATTAATGGACGCGGTAGGTCTTGATGTAGTATATGATATTGAAATGTCCTACTATAATGAGAGCGGCAACCCTGATGATAAACCACCACAAGCTCTAAAGGACATGATCGATAGAGGAGAGCTAGGGATGAAGACTGGCAAGGGTTTCTACGACTGGAAAGGCTCTCTCGATTTCACATCTCCAGAGTTTATCAAGCCCAAGAAGAAATAATATTACAATGCTCCTTGGACGGCGTTGGGAAGGTAAATTCTCCCTCCCACCTTTTTAGAAACATTAAGATTCTAAAATGGGAATAAAAATTTGGTCGGGCTTTTCGCTTCTTTTATGAGTTAGTCAGGAAAGATGTGTTATGGATGCAAAGAATGTTAAGAAGGCTCTGGTTGTTGGTGCCGGCGTAATGGGGCACTCTATCGCACAGGTTTTTGCACAAGCGGGGATTGAGGTTAGCCTTGTAGATTTAAATGAAAAGATTCTGGAACACGCAACTAATCTCATAAAGTCTAATCTGAGTATTCTGGCAGAGTTTAAACGTGTACCCAGAAAAGAGATTTCCACCATTTTGAGACGCATCCATCCCACAACCAGTCTAGCTGAAGGGGCTCAGGGGGCAGACTTTGCAATTGAGGTGGTGTCTGAAGTCGCCGAGGTTAAGAAAAAGGTATTCGCTCAACTCGATGAACTGTGCCCAGAAGACATAGTTTTGGCCAGCAACACTTCAGGGTTGGATATATTCAGCATTGCGGAGGTCAAAAAGCCCGCAAGACTGATCATAACCCACTGGTTTGCCCCACCACACATAATTCCCCTAGTTGAGGTGGTTCCCGGGCCAAAGACATCTGGAGACGTGGTCGCATTTGCCAAGGAATTAATGGAAAGGCTAGGTAAAAGGCCAATAGTATTGAGGGAATTTGTGCGTTCCTTCATTGTAAACCGCATCCAAAACCAAATCTCCCTTGCAGTTTTAGAGATTTTGGAGAAGGGCTGGGCCACCCCTACGGAAATTGATCTAGCAGTGAAGAGCAGTCTAGGAATCAGACTTCCTATAGTGGGGGTAGTTCAAACTTATGACTTTACCGGATTAGATTTGGTGCTTGACATAATGAAGAGTTACGGAGTGAGCCACCCCATATTTGAGGAAAAGGTAAAAAAGGGACACCTTGGAGCTAAGACATCTAAAGGATTCTACGATTATGGCGGACGGAGTGAAGAAGAAATTCTCAAAAAAAGAGATAGGCTATACCTTAAAATGCTGGACTATCTAGAGAAAATAAATGCCTTTGAACCAATATAAAAATCTCCTATAATAGCAGCCCTAATAACCTTAGTGCTAATGAAAAGCTTCAATGGGAATATCTGCGTTGGGTGAGGCTTAGCCTTTAGAGAGAGGCGCAGTTTTGACGCCTATTTTTCCAACTTTTTTGATCCTTGAAAGGTATGTTTCTACCAAGTATGGCAGAGACTTGTATGCCGGAATTGCTAGGGGCTGGTAAAACACTCTTTCCTTCTCTATTCCCCTCTTTTCAAGCTCCATCTGTGTTTTCTTCACATTCTCCTCGGTTAACTCTCCCTCCTTAGTGTCTCCATTTTCACAAAGCATAATTCCATCTGCGCCCATCTCCAAAGTTTTTATCAGCGTCTCTGTATCTATAAGCGCAGTAGATGGCACTCTTACAATCAGTAGGTTTGGGGGATAGTTTAGCCGCGATACGCCGGCAGCGTCTGCAGCGGGATAAGCTGTAGAGTCTCCAAAGAATCCAATTATTCTAATATCCTCTGTTGGTACAGATAGAAGACCCTTTACTTCCTCCATTATTTGCTCCTTTGTATAGTGAGCCAACTGTAAAGCTTTGTTAGGGCATGCGGGGACACATGCTCCACAACCATTACAGGCCAGTATATTTATCTCCGCTTTACCAGTTTTCTCGCTTAATGTTATGGCGTTGTGGGGGCATACTTTCACACACTCCCCCGCGCCCCGACATTCACCTACCAGTCTAGCTTTTATCGGTGAAATATCCTTGTATCCCTCTCCCAAAAATTCTATTGCTTGGGCTGCAGTGGACCTGGCGTCTACCACGGATTCTCTGATATCCTTTGGGCCAAGAGCTGTTCCCGCAGCGTATATACCCTCCCTTAGGGTGGAAACTGGATTAAGTTTAATGTGCTTTTCTGCGATAAAGCCATCCTCACCCGTGGAAATGTTGAGCTTGCCCGCCAGTTCTCCCAAGTCTCTTGAAGGAATCATAGCTGGGCATAAAACAACGAGATCCAAAGAGTTTCTTATTATTTGGCCTGTGTCAATGTCCTCAGACACAATTTGGAGTCTTCCAGATTCTGGGTCTAGGCTCACTTCTGCGGGCTTGCCATGGATGAAGTTTATGTTCATTTCCCGCGCCTGTCTGTAGAGTTCTTCGTATCCTCGGCCAGCCATCCTCAAATCAATGTAGTAGATCCATATGCGGAGATAGGGTAGAGTCTTCTTCAGCAGTATCGCTTCCTTAACCGCGTAGGGACAACAGACTTTGCTGCAGTAGGAAACTCCCTTATGTGGATTTCTGGAGCCTACGCAGAGAATAAATGCTACGTCTTTTATGCGTTTACCCTTGGAATTTTTAAGAACTTCTCCCGCTGCAAGCTCATTCTCTATAAGTCTCTCCAGCTGGAGTGAAGTTATTGTAGATTCCTCGTCAATCTTGTATCTTTCTATCTCACCCTTATCTAGGAGGTCATAGCCAGTAGTAACTATTATTGCCCCCACATTGAAGATCTCCTCTCTCTCCTCTTGGTTGATGTTTATGGCCTCGGCGGGGCACTCCTTTTGACAGGCCCCGCATTTTTTACAGTTTTCGAAGTCTATGGTGTAAGCGGCGGGAACAGCTTGTGCAAATGGTAAATATATTGCTTTGCGTTTATAGAGTCCCGCCTCATACTCGTCTGGGACCTCCACCTCACATACCTTCTCACACTTGCCACATCTTAAACACTTCTCAACATCCACTCCTCGGGGCTTAATCCTAACTTGCACCTCATAGTTTCCCGGTCCGCCTGATACCTTTTCCACTTCTGAGTTGGTTAGTAGTGTGATGTTGGGGTTTTTGTCCACGTCTGCCATTCTGGGGCTGAGGATGCAGGGTGCACAGTCTAGGGTGGGGAAAACCTTACTGAGCTGAGCCATTCTGCCTCCTATGCTCGGCTTTTTTTCCACCATTATGACGCGGTATCCAGAGTTTGCCAGCTGTAGCGCCGCTGTTATCCCCGCTATTCCGCCGCCGATGACCATAACATCCTTAGAGATTTCTACTCTGGTCTTTTGGAGGGGCTCCAATTTTCTCGCTCTGCCCACTGCCCCCGATATTATGGCTATGGCCTTTTCTGTAGCCTTCTTTTTATCCTTGGTGACCCAAGAATCCTGCTCTCGAATATTTGTGTGTACAAACATGTAGGGGTTTAGTCCCGCTTCAACCACTGTCTCTCTAAAGGTCTCCTCATGCATGTGTGGGGAACACGATGCAACTACCACCCGGTCCAAGTTCTGTTTTTTGACAGAGTCCACTATCATTTTAAGACCTAGTTTAGAACATAGAAACCTGTTTATTCGTACGGTTTTCACGTCGGGAATTTTTTGGATGGCTTCCTTCACTGCGTTAACGTCAACCACATCTCCAATGTTTCCACCACACTCACAAATATAGACGCCAATCATTTTGAATCACCCCTTCACCCCTACTTTGTCCAGTAAGGGTTGTACATCCACCTTGTTGTATTCGAATCCCAACTCTTTCGGATCAATGCCAAAAGCTAAACCCATAATCTGAGGCAGGAAGAGAACTGGAATGTTGTAAGGCTCGCAGCCAAACTGTTCCTCAATAAACCTTTGGTGACCGTCATACATTATGGAGCAGAAGGGACAGAATAAAACCAAAGCATCCACATTAGCCTTCCTGACATTGTCCAGTTTCTTCTTAGCCAACATAACACCCAACTTTTGATCGAAAGTCAAAGTCCCCCCACCACAACAATCAAGCTGACCCACATAATTTACTACTGTGGCACCAAGAGCCTCAATAATCTCCTTCACGCTTTTGGGATGTTCCGGATCATCAAATTCATCATATATTTCAGACGGTCTAAGGTAGTGGCAGCCATAGTGTATAGCCACCCTGAGACCCTTCAGAGGGCTTTTCACATGTTCCCTTATTTTATCTACACCGTAATCCTCATACAGGTATCTCGCAAAGTGCTTGACCCAAATCAATCCCTTAAAGGTTAACCCCTGCTTTTCCAACTCCTTTTTTACCTGTTCACTCACCGGATTCTCTCTATTAATACTAGCCTCAGCCAATGTTCCGGCGCAGGCGCTGCAAATGGTAAGTATGTTAAGCTTCTTGGATTCTGCAAGAGCTAGGTTCGCCGTAGCCATAGATTTAGCGGCAATCACATCCACATTTTTTAAGGGATAACCGCAACAGGAAAAGTTAAGATCAACAAGTTTAATTCCCAGCTCCTCCGCCACTCTCCTAGTAGATACCTCGTAGCCTAGGCACCTCACAGGTATGGTGCACCCTAAAAACAGTGCAAACTCTCTCTCACTCAAGAATTTTCACCCAGCAATTTTTTTCTGTCAATTTTGAAAATCTTAACATCTGGTTCAAGTTTAGGTAAATCCAGCATCTCCCTCTCCTCCTGAGTGAACTCCTCCAAAGGATAAACCCTTCCATGCTCCTCCAAGTTCTCCACAATTTTCTTAACCGCCGCTGGAACGATTCCCTCCTCCACAGCCACATTCTTAATAGCCCTCATAACCTCAGAAGGGTTAACTCCCTGAGGGCAACGTTCGGTACAAGCGTTGCAATCCGCACAGAACCAGATAAAATCGCTGGAAATCACCTGGTCCTTCATACCTAGAATGGTTTTCTTTACAATTTTTCTAGGATTATACTCGGGATTTATGAGCCTTAAAGGACAGCTGGAGCTGCAGACTCCACACTGGAAACAGACGAGAATTTGTTCGCCGCCTGGATGTTTAAGCACCTTTCTTAGAAATGAGGAGTCCAGATTTTCTGTATCTACAACTGTTTTTTCTGCGTCAGCTTTCGCCATGTAAATCACCACTCCAAAAATATTTCAAATAGAAGCCCATGAACAATAATTTCTACCCTTTTTTATTGTTTCTGATTACTTCCCTAGCCAATTGGTGTCTAATCTTTCCTTTTACGAAAATAAATATTTTCCAAAAAAGGTATGCTGAAAAAATTATGACGACCACCAAAAGTACCCTTTATGAAAAATTTTTCACATCGCAGTTAATCCACAGACTGATATCAACACAGAACACAAGTTCTGCTTATCCTTTCCTAGTAACTTTAGTTTCCATACCTTGAATCCATCTCGAAATTGTTTAACCCTCTTCAGATTCATATTCGCAAAGCTTTTATTAGCCCGCTGCCTTCGTTGGTTTAATGTCTGGAAAGGAGTTTTTTGCTAGTCGCTACATAGAGTTGGGTTGGCCTTTTAGAGAAGTTACCCCAAAACAAGCCATTAGAATAAACACTATGAACGCTAAAGGCATTAACATTGTTGATAGACTTGAAGGTTTGGGTTTCAAGCTTGAAAAAATTCCCTTCCTAGAAAACGGCTACTGGGTTGCGGAAGCAGAATTCAGCATAGGGGCGACATTTGAATACCTCTTGGGATATTACTCAATTCAGGAGGCTGCGGCGCAGATTCCCGCAACTCTCTTCACTGACTTAAAGAACTGCATGGTTTTGGATGCCTGTGCAGCTCCCGGTGGAAAAACCATTCAGCTCGCCGACTTAATGGACAACACTGGAGCTATAGTGGCTTTAGATGTTAAGAGGCGAAGGCTTAACGCTCTCTCAAACCAGCTGGAACGCTGCAGAGTGAAAAACGTCATTGTATACCATCTGGACGCGACGCAGGCATCGAAACTTGGTTTAACTTTTGATAGGATACTGCTTGATGTACCTTGCTCCGGCAATTTCGCCACGGACAAGCAGTGGTTTGAGAGGAGAACCGTCACAGATGTTGAACGGAACGTAAGGCTGCAAAGGGAAATCTTAGCTGAAGCCACAAAAACCCTCAATGATGACGGCGAAATAGTTTATGCCACGTGTTCCCTGGAACCTGAGGAAAATGAGTTCAACATAAACTGGGCTTTGGAAAACCTCAAACTTGAAACAGTACCCATAAATTGTATTGGCGAAGCGTCTCCCACAAAAATTTTTGGCAAAAAATTAGACAGCATGATAAACAACTGTAAGCGAATATGGCCTAGCGAAGAAACCCAAGGCTTTTTCATATGCAAACTCAAGAAGAGGGGATAGCTTAGTGAAGCCCTTGAAAATTTTCCTAGAAAAAATTGGCGCCCAAATAGACTTGAACGAAGCTTTAATCGATGTGGCAGGAGAAAAGTTCTTCCTACTAAACGACACACTGAAGGACTTAACTACTAGAATCCCCCAAAAATACTATTACGCTGGTGTTCTACTTGGAGCGTTGAGGAATAATGTTTTCCTCCCAAGCTTCCCGCTAATTTCAATGATTGCCGAAAAAGTCAGAAACAGAATCTTCGTAAACGATAAGACTGCCTGGCTTTTCATATGCGGAAGGGACATATTCAAAGAAGGCATCACACGTATTGAGGGTTCACCAAAAAAGGGCGATTACACACTAATTTTAAACAAGCATAATGAATGTTTAGGCTTGGGCGTATTAAAACAACCTCCTCAAGAAGCGGAGAAAGGCGTAGTGGTAAAAAACATTTTTGATCTGGGAGACTTCCTCAGAAGAGAGCAAAAGCCAAACCCAAAAAGCCCTACATCATTGAGAAAGCCTCCCAAAGTTTCATTTTGAATCTTCCATATGTTCAATTTTGACTCCTTTAAGTTTGACTTATTCGTTGTAGTGGCGCGACCCAACTGTTCCCGCGTAAGAAATTGTAAAAGTTTTTTATCATTAGTTATATTGGTCTCCGTGAAAAAGAGGGCAAAAAACGCTTTTTTTGGGGAAAAGAAGACTTCATTAACCGTTTATGCCCGGGACACCAAAT
>JAHQXB010000101.1 GCA_029856435.1 Candidatus Jordarchaeia archaeon | reverse complement strand
TAAGAGACCCCAAAACCGGCATGCCCACAGCCGACCTGGGCGTGTGGAGAGAGACCCTAACAAAAATAAAGTCAAAAACAGACGTAATAGTCTGCTGCACAACCGGAGGAGGAGCAGGAATGACCGCGCAGCAGAGAATAGCGGTGGTTCCAGAATTCAAGCCAGAGATGTGCTCCTTCAACGTGGAATCAATGAACTTTTCAGTGTTTCCACTCGCAGAGAGAATAAAGGAATGGAAAACTGACTGGGAAAAGCCCCTAGTAGAATGGAGTAAGGGAATGATCTTCCAGAACTCATTTGCAGACCTCGAAGTGTTTGCCAAAACCATGTATGAGAACGATGTTAAACCGGAACTTGAGATTTACAGCAGCAGTGGCGTCTGGAATGCAGGTGCTATGCTCCGCTTCGGATGGCTTAAATTCCCCCTACACATGCAATTCGTTCTAGGAGTACTGGGAGGAACAGGAAACACACCCTGGGAATTGATGCACCTTTACAACGAGGCTAGCCGCCTCTTCGGCACACAAAACTTCACCTGGTCGGTAATCGGAATAGGATACCCACAAGAGTTCCACTTGGGAGCAATGGCGGCAATAATGGGGGGACATATAAGGGTAGGCATGGAAGACAACATTTATGTAGGCTACGACCCCGTGAAGAAGGAACGCATACTTGCAAAGAGCAACGCGGATCTGGTTGCGAAGATGGTTAGGATAGTCAATGAACTGGGGAGAGATGTGGCCTCACCTGACGAAGCAAGAAAAATGCTGGGACTAAAAGGACTAGACAAAGTCAACTACTAAAAACACTACACTTCCTTTTTATTGGTAAAAAAGTAGTTGTTGCTGAGAGACTTCCAATTATAGTTCCCTTAGAGTTCCCCTCAGGTCTATTCGAGTTCTTAATATTCTGAGTTCCTCTTTTGTGGGAGGTTCTGTTTCTGGAACTTGGTCTGGAATTATGAGTTGGAAGCCGGTGTTGTTTTTCACCTCTTCAACTGATACTCCTGGATGTACCGATTTGAGGCGCATTCTCTTGGTCTTTTCTTCGAAGTCCATTATGCAGAGGGGTGTTAGTACATATTTGGGGCCTCCTCCAGGTAAGCCTAGTTTTTTTCGGGAGTTTTCACCGTCTCCCCAGCCTACGGCGGTTATATACTCGCATTTGTCCACGAAAATCATTGGGTGGTGCCTCTCAGTGTAGATGTAGTAGCGGCCTACGTAGGTTGTTATTGTTGATTGTCCAATGGCGCCTGGTCCTCGTAACATTAGTTTTGGGTACTGTCCGCCAATGCCGAGTAGGTTTATGTTTCCGTATTTGTCTATTTGGAGGCCTCCGAAGAAGCTGACATCATACTTTCTTATAGTATCCCAGAGGTGCTCATATTCTGGTACTTCTTCGCAGTATTTGAATCCGGAGTAGTCTGTGACGAATTCAAAACTTTCTATTTGCTTCACGTCTGAAAAGTTAGCTCGGTAAAACTGTAGCCAGCGCATGTTTGGCGCGTGTGTTAGGTGGGCGAGGAGTACGCCTGCTCGACACGCGGGTAGGTTGGCCCCTATTAGTACTGTTTCTCCGTCTTTTATTTCTCGGGAGATGAAAGCGGCTAGAAGTTCTCTCATTGAGTAATCTTTGTTTTTGTTCAATTTTTTCACCTTCTACCATTTGTGTAGGGAGAGGAGTTTCTTTACACCGATTACTTCAAGATACTCTTCGTGAGACTCTGGATTAAAGATGTATTTTTTGAGGTACTGGTTAAAGGGCTCAGGATTTCCCTTTATGTGGGCTTTGGCAGCCTCTACATATTCTTTGAGGTGTTCTCTATCTAAGTCGTAGAATCCATCGCTTGAGAAGGGGTGGGAGCCGTAGGGTGCGGGCACCACTGCGTCAACGCCGTAAATCTTTGTTAGGTGGGGGTTTCTCTTTATGTCTTCGTTGGGAACTATTTTTTCTACTTGGAAGATACACTTTTTTGAGGCTCTCGCCATTAGAATGTCTGCGTAGGTGTTTCCCACGTACTGTATGTTGCCGTATGGGTCGCTCCATGATGCGTGGAGTATGGCTACGTCAAGTTCCAGTGCGGGGACAGCTAGCAATTTTTGTCCCTTTATAGGGTCTTGGAAGTATTTCAGGTCGGGGTTAATGTCGGGCAGGCAGGTGCCAACGCCGCCTAGCCAGGGGAGGAAGGGTAGCCCCTCGGCCGCCGCTCTTAGCGCGGTGCATAGGATTGCTTCGTCACACTCCCACATTTGAATAGTGCCGTCCACTACGGCCTTTTGGAAGAATGGACCTATGGGTGCGAGTGATTCGCCGCCCACGTAAGCAGTGGCTACCTTCTTTGCAACGCCCGCTCCGATTATTAGGTCAATTTCTAGTCCCGCTGCGGGTGAGCCTACCAATGTCAGGTTTTTTACACCGTTCTTAATGATTTGGCGAATTATGGCCATGGGGTGATTTGCAGTTAGGAGGCCCCCAATGCCTACGGTCATGCCGTTCTTTATCATTGAGGCTGCCTCCCTAACACTCATAACCACTTCTTTCCTAGTCATAATAACATCAGCCTTACACTGTTAAAAACCCGATATGTAGAATTAACTTATAAATAAAAGCCCAAAAAATAGGGGATACGGCTGATTTTGTTTACTTATTATTTGGGATGAAATTTAACAATCTTCACAAATTTTACAAATGCCCACCAGTTGGGAGGAAAGGTGAGCCTATGTGGATGAAGTTCGGAAATACTTATAGTATGGGCAAAAGTGTTGGAGCTATTTGTGGACTTGATTTTGTAATTATTGATAAAGTTTTGGTCTGTCAGGTTTTTTGTTGCATAGCAAGGTTCGTTGCTTCTATTATTGTTTTTATGAATTCTTCAAGTGTGAACCCTGTGTAGTCTATTTTGTTATTTTTGAAGGCTTCAACTATGGCGTTGCTTATGGTTTTCTGGTTATCCGCCGATATTCCTTTGAGCGAGTTAACCACTTTTTCTAGACCGTCTGGGGGGGAGAGTAGAAAGTCGCCAGTTATGAGGATGTCCCTAATCTTTTTGGTCTGGTCTATGGCTACGCTGGCGTTAATGGTTCTTTCCGACTTGTATCTGAAAGTTGCTGCTCTCCAATCGTTGGGCAGTTTACTGTACCATCTGCTCTTGGAAACGCTGGTAACTGCTTCTTCCGCGGTGAGTTTTTTGAAGCCCTCCGCAATCATTTCTTTTTCTTCCTCAGTGAAGTTTCCAGGTGTGAAGTCCATTCCCAGTTTCTGTTTCACAATGGTTAGCAAGAGGCTCTTTACTTCTTCTTCGGTGGGTGTTCTGGGTGCGTCCTTTTCCATGCTACCAGCATACATGGTTACGTCGCGCAGCAGTTTGTCCTTCAGCTTTTCCTCCGGATAAACATAATAGTCAGTGAAGAACTTAACGCTGGGAGTAAGCCGGTTAATGAATGTTCCCACCACAACCCCTTTTCCCCAAATTAGGGAAGTGCTTCCACCCAGTTTTTTGTCATCTTTTCGAATGTCGCCCGGATGGCTATAATAGGCATCTAGAACACCCACTCTAATGAAGAGTTCTAGAACTATTTCGCCCGCCCAAATCCTCTCAGCCTCCTCCAAATTTGGAAATATGTCCGTGGTTGTCACCAGTACCGCCGCGATTTGGCCTTTTGGAGCATAGTAGGTGCCAGCTCCACTCTCTCTCCGCCCCACCAGCACGCCGTCCCTTCTCACAGCCTTGTACCTAATCTCATCCAGGTCCTCATACTTACCTAGACTCAGTGATTCTTTACCATGAGAAACAAATAGGAGCGTGTCTGGGATCTTACCCGCATCACGCATCTTGGACAAAACATCAAAAGCCACCAGCAACTCTACACCAGACATGTCAGAAACGATTAGTCTCCCCTTAGACTGCGTCCTAAACTTCTTCTCCCTTCTTTCCAACTGCTCCAACACAAAAAACACCTCCAACTAAGAATCAATCTATGTAATACAACCTTCAACCATTCAAAGGCTGTTGATCGTTGAAATTAGAGAAAACCTGTTTTTCTCCACTAGGGAATACATTTTTAGTAATAATCAATATATTTATAATTTTTGGAGCAAAGAGGGGCAACATGCAGATTCTCCACATTTGTACTGAGCAAAACTAATACATTGCGATAACCAGCCAAAAATAAGGGTAGTAGGAGAAAGCGACACTTACTCACAGGCCTTATGTGAATAGTTTTTGCCGATAGTTTTATAAAGAAAACAAATCCAAAGAAACGAAATCCAGAGCAGCGCAAATATGAAGAAGGGTTACCCCTTTAAATGTGAGGCGTTAGTGGCTACAGTGATTCTTCCACAAGAAAATCGCGCCGCGAAAAATAGTGACCAAAATTCGTTAAGACGCTGCGAACAGTCTTTTGATTAAACCTTAGAGTGGAGGAAAACAAAGGCGGAAGGCCAAAAAAATAAGCATTCAAACAAGGAATGGATGTTTTGTACTCTTCTGGATTTAAACCAACGTGGGTGAAACCCTATTTGAAAAATCAAAACAGGTAGGGTTTCCAGAGCCTGAATAAATTGAATTCCTTTGTAGAGGTTTAAATTATGGATAAAGAAGTAGCCATTGTGGGAGTAGCACAAACCAAGTATGAGGAAGAAAAGGCGGATTTACCCTACTCTGAACTGGTTTTCGAAGTCGTCAAAAAACTCTACGACGAACTAGGAATAACTAAAGACGACGTGGGAAGCATAATAACTAGCTCCAACGATTTCAACGACGGGAGAACAATCGCCAGCATGGCAATTCAGGACGCTTTAGGAGCCGTGGGAAAATCGGAGTCCCGAGTATCGGGAGACGGAGCATTCGCCTATGTCTACGGAGTAATGAGAATACTAGAAGGAACGTATGACACAGTGATGGTGGTTTCACACTGCAAGTGCTCAGAGTCAAACATTTACCTTGTAAACAACTCTATTTTTGAGCCCTACTACCAAAGATGGCTGGGACTGGATCAAGTCTCGTCAGCGGGTCTAATGGCAAATATGTACTCACACAAGTATGGAATTACCCAAGAACAAGCGGCAAAAGTGGCAGTAAAAAACCGCAAAAACGCCCTAAACAATCCCTACGCACACTTGAAAAAAGCAGTCACCGTTGATGAAGTTCTAAAATCCAAAATGATGGCCTACCCCCTAAAAGAACTGGATCTACCCCCATTCTCGGATGGAGCAGTAGCAATGCTCTTAACAAACAGAGAGAAGGCCAAAAAATATACAGACACGCCCGTCTGGTTCAAGGGACACGGCAATTGCACAGACGCCTACTACCTCGGACACCGCAACATGACCGACCTCATAGGACTAGAACTAGCGGCAAGAGAAGCCTACAAAATGGCAGGAATAAAAAACCCCATGAAGGAAATCGACGTGGCAGAAATCTCTGAAGCATTCACCTACCACGAACTAATGAATTATGAAGCCCTAGGACTATGCAAAAAAGGTGAAGGGGGAAAACTCATCGACAGCGGACAAACAGAAATGAACGGAACCTTCCCAGTAAACCCCTCAGGAGGTGTACTCTCAAGCAACCCCTCCATGGCCAATGGACTAATCCGCGTAGCAGAAATTGCACTACAACTAATGGGCAAAGCTGAAAAAAGGCAAGTAAAAGATGCCAAAATGGGACTAGCCACCGGAATGAACGGAATCTGCTCCCAAGGAAACTGCGTAATCATACTAGAAGCATAAAAATGAGGAGATGAGAAATATGGCAAAACAAAAAGTAGCAATTGTGGCAACCGGCCAAACAAAACACAGAAGCCGGAGAAGAGACGTCAACATATCTGAAATGGTTTATGAAGCAGTAAAAATGGCCCTAGACGAAGCCCAACTCACACCCAAAGACATAGACGCCGTCGTTATTGGAAACATGGACCATTTTGAAGGAATAAACTTCTCCGAAATGTGGACCGGAATAGAATCCGCACCCGGATACCTCAAACCCGTAGTAAAAGTAGCCACAGGAGGAACCACTGGAACCTCCCTGGCGCTATACGGATACTACGCAGTAGCCTCAGGAATGTATGACAAAGTCCTAGTAGTGGGATGGGAAAAAATAAACGAAGGAGGGGCCACAACCGGAATAGTAACAGCCTTCGACGCCAGATGGGAAAGACCCGCCCTAGCCGGAGCACTAGGACCCCTCGCCATCATGGCCAGCATGTACATGTGGGAATTCGGAATAACACCCGAACAAGCCGCAAAAGTAACAGTCAAAAACAGAAGAAACGCAGCGAACAACCCCTTCGCACACCTACAACAGCCCAACATGACAATAGAGGAAGTAATGAACTCACCAGTAATATCATGGCCCCTAAGACTCCATGATTGCTGCCCGCAGAGTGAGGGTGCCTGTGCGATTGTTTATGCGGGTGAGCGTGTGGCTAGAAAGATTAGTGACAATTTGGCTTGGGTTAAGGGTGTGGACACTGGGCACTATTATACTTTTGGCGGTGACGATGTGATGCATAAGTATCCTGCGGCTAAGATTGCTTCTACGAGGCTTTACAAGAAGGTGGGTATTAGGAATCCGTTGAAGGATTTGGATGTGGCTGAGGTTTATGAGCCGAGTAGTTGGGCGGAGCTTATGTGGACTGAGGCTTTGGGTTTCTGCGAGTATGGTCAGGGTGGCAAGTTGTTGGATGAAGGTGTTACTGAGATGGGTGGTGAGTTGCCTGTGAATCCTTCGGGTGGTGTTATTGCAACCAATCCTATTGGTGCCACAGCGCTTATTCGAGTGGCTGAGGCTGCGATTCAGGTTAGGGGCCTGGGTGGTAAGCGTCAGGTTCCTGATGTGGAGTTGGCGTTGGCCCATGGTTTCGGTGGTAGTGTTTGGGCGGATCTTATGATTTTGGGTAAGGAGCCTTAGTTTGAGGTGATTTTATGAGTGAGAAGAAGGAAGAGCCTTTCACTATAAATTGGCTTACGGATTTGCCTTACCGTTACGCTTTGGGACCCGTTGCATCGAAGTTCTTTAGGGTGCTTAAGGAGTCTGGTAAGTTACTGGCGATTAAGTGTAAGAAGTGTGGGAAGGTTTTATTTCCTCCGAGGTCTGTGTGTGCAGACTGTATGGTGGAGTTGACTGTGGATGACATGGTTGAGGTGAGCGGTGAGGGCTCGCTGGATGGTTTTACGGTGGTTAATTACCCTTTTGTGGATCCTAATACTGGTGAGACTAGGCCTTTTCCGTATGGTTATGGTGCGATTAAGTTGAAGGGGACGGATACTTGGATGTTGCATTTTATTGATGAGACGGATCCCGGAAAGGTTAAGCCGGGGATGCTGGTGAAGGCGGTGATTAAGCCTAGGAATGAGCGTAAGGGTACTTTAGAGGATATTCCCTACTTTAGAGCGGTTGAGAAGAAGTGAGGCGTCTAGCGGAGGTTTTGTTATGAGTGAGGATAAGTATTTCCATGGTAGGATTAAGGTGCCTTATAGGCATGTTGCTGGTGCCTACGCTGGTCGGTTTATTCAGGAGATTGGTAATAATAAGAGGATTATGGGCGTCAAGTGTTCCAAGTGTGGTAAAGTTTATGTTCCTCCTAGAATGGTTTGCTTTGAGTGTTTTGAGAAAATGGAGGAATGGGTCGAAGTTGGCAAGCAGGGCACGGTTAAGGGATTCACGGTGGTTAACTATTCGACGCCAGTTATGCCGTTGAAGCCCCCTTATGCTTATGGAATTATTGAGTTGGATGGTTCAAATACTGGCTTTGTGCACATCATTAAGGAGGGCGACCCCAAGAAGCTGAAGGTTGGCATGCGGGTTGAGGCTGTTTTCAAGAGTAGCCCAGAGGGCAACATTTTGGACATTGAGTACTTTAAACCAATATGATGCCCTTCCCCTCTTATTATTTTTTAGGTTCTTTTTTCTCGAGTTTCAGTGTAGCTTTCCACCCTTTATGAGCGAATTCCTTTTTTGGCGGTACGGTATTTTTTATTTTTTTCACCTAATTATTTTCCACACATTTCTTTGAGCTCCCATAATTAGCAGTAGCACCATTAAAAATACGAGCCAAAAGTGGAAAATATTTATGGCTATAGGGAAAATATTTGACACTATAAATATGAGCATTGCCATTGGGGGGTAGAGCAGGAGTTGGGCTGCCGCTAGGGTGTAGAGGGCGTGTTTCTCTTTTGGGGTTCCGTTTCTGAATATTTCACATATTCTTTTTTTGGCTTCTCCATAGGTTTTATAGCGGTTTGAGGATGGTAGTTTCCAAGTTCTGAAGGTGAATAGCAAGCGTCCAAATTCAGCCTCTCTTGAGAGTCTTAAAAGTATAAAGTTGTATACCGCCAATATTATTACTGGAAGCGCAAGGGCGAAAATTAGCAGTAGGAGGACTATTTCGGTTGTTGTGTTAATTCTGAATAGTATGATTCTCTCGGAAAGGTGTGCTATTCTCACAGTGAAGGTGTTAACTTCAAGAAACCAATATAGTCCGAGAATATTGGGATACCCTAGAATGGTTTTAAAGAGGGGAAGAAATTCAAGAGGTATACTAAAAGATGTGAAAAACGAGAGCCAAAAGTAGGTAAGAAAGATGGTTGCCCAAGGGAGCCATAATAGAAATTGAATCATCATCATTTGTTTGTGCGCTTTATATACTTCTAATTCGTCTTTTAGAAACGTTTTGTTAACTCTCCTAGACGCATGCCATTTTTATTCCTTTTTTTGAGTATAAAAAGTTATTTGTGTATTTGGATGGGAAATGTAGAATTGTTCGGTTTCGCCTCGAAAAGGGGGTGTTTATAGGGCTTCTTTCACGATTTGGAGCCTTATTAGGGAGATGGAACCGAATAAATCTGCATCACCTATTTGGATGAGGCTTGTTTTAGAAAATTTTATAACACTGTTTTAACTTAAATTTAGGCTAATGTGTCTATAAAACTTCTAAAAAAGGGTAGGAGTAGAGTGGTTTGGTTTCTAAAGGAGAAGAAATGCTAAGAGAAGATATTGAGAGGGTTCAGGAGCAGAGACTGCAGAGAGAGGTAAAGTATGCTTATAACTATTCTGAGTTTTATAGGAGAAAATTCGCTGATGCCGGGTTGAAGCCTTATGACGTAAAGAGTTTGGATGATTTGTCGAAGATTCCTGTCACCTCTAAGGAGGAGGTTCTATCCAAGTTTAGTGACAGTGATCCCTTTAGTGGTCGGCTTTGTGTGCCCATAGATACTTTATGGTATATAATTTTACCTCATGAGGCCACGTTGTCTGGCAAACCACTATACACTGCGTACACTTATAATGATCGCCGGGTTCTTTTGGAACAGTTGATGCGGTTTTTCCGAATGCTTGGTGTTGGCGCTAAGGATTTGGTTATGACTTCTGGCCAGTCTTGGGAGCTTACTCCGAGGGTTCTGGAGAGCGCATTCACCATTCAGGAAACGGTTCAGGATAGGTTAGGGTTCATTAATATACCTTTGGAGGCTTCTCTGGTTTTTATTGATACTCCTAGAGCCATTTATCTTGGAGAGCAACTTAAACCGAGAATTTTCTTCACTCTGGTGTCATACTTTGATCAGGTTACCCAAGGGATAAAGAGCCAAAAAAAGGTGCCTAAAGACGTTTTTCAGCCGGAAATAATTGTTCTAAGAGAGTTAATGGATGATATGCGGCTTACGGATGAAAAGCAGAACGAGTACAAAAGTGAGTGGGGTAGTGAGTTTTATAGAATGTTGGATGTACAGGACGCTGCTTTTCTGGCTATGGAGTGCCCTGAGCATGACGGACTGCATGCATGGGAGGACATGTTCATCATAGAGGCTTTGAGTAATGGAGAGCCAGTGGCAGAGAGGGAGAGGGGAAAGTTGACAATAACTAATCTCTGGTCGGAGGCCACACCAGCGATAAGGTGGCAGACAGATTACGAAGTAACTTTGGACAGAAAGCGCTGTAAGTGTGGAGGAAACCATCTGAGAATTAAGCTATGAACAAATGTTCAGGGTGGATTTTTATGGTAGATTGGAGAAAATATTGGAACGAGTCGATTGAGACTATATCAAGACAGGATCTGAGGAGGGTGCAATTCAAAAGGTTAAATAAGCAGTTAAACAACATTTATCACAACTCCTCATACTATAGGGGGATAATGAGGAAAATAGGAATTTCACCAGAAGACATAAAGTCACTGGAAGATTTCACCAAATTTCCAGTCACCTATAAGGATTCAGTGAGGGAATTGATAAGTGCGGGTGACCCCTTCGGCGGCCTGTTATGCATTCCATTTGAAGACATAAAATCCATTTATTCTACAACAGGCACCACGGGAATACCCTCAATACATGCTATGACTAAAGAGAATCAAGAATACGCTGCAGAGCAAACCGCTAGGCTAACTTGGATGCAGGGATTCCGGCCGGGAGACGTCCTTTTCTGGCCCCCTGTAAGATGGAACGGATTCATCTTTGGAGTCACCCCAGGACTAGAAAGAATAGGGGTGGTATCAATCACAAATATTTTGTATCCTTTACCCAACTATGCGGACAAAATGGTTTATGCACTTAAACATCTTCATCCAGACGTTATGGCGGCTCCCATAGTCATATTTGATGGATTTCTGGAGGCATGTAAGAGGGTGGGGGAAAAACCTGCTGAGGTATGTGAAAGCTTGAGAACAATTTCAATTGGTTATGGAGATGTTTTAACAAATAGTTATCGGCAAAAGCTAATAAAGGAGGCGGAGCTGGAACCAGAGAAGATTTTTAGTGGCGGCGGAGCGGCGGATACCATGATTCATTTGGCGGAGTGTGAAGTACGTGAGGGCACCCATATTTGTGAGGATCTTTATTTGGCTGAGATTCTGGATCTGGATACCAAGGAGCCTGTGGGTGAGAATGAGAGGGGCGAGTTGATACTATCGAATCTTTATATGAGGGGCACTCCACTTATCAGGTGGGGCAGCGAGGATATTTCCACCTTCAGCAGGGAAACTTGTAAGTGTGGTAGGACTCATGGTCGAGCGACTTGGATTGGTCGAACAGGTTTCCAGCTTAATATTATGGGTAAGTGGATTCTTCCCCTGGATGTGGATGACCTGTTTATAGATGTGCCAGAGGCTGCAGGTGTTCCTTTCACACTCTTCAAATATAAGAAGGACGTGATGGAGAAACTGAAGATGAAGATGGTCTACGATGGAAGCAAAGGTTTAACTAAAGAGGAGTTTAGAGAGAAGGTTTCTGGAATTATTAAGGAGAAACTGGGTGTCGAAACCGATATTGAAATAGTGGATTCCATAGACGATTTGCCCAAAATTGCCCACAAGTATAAACGAGTCGAAGACCTCACCAAAGAGAGTTAAAACAAATCGAACTCCCATTTTTTATCTTGTTTTTTGCCGCAATTGAGATTCGCTAGAATGTGTGTTTGAATGGTTTATTCTGGTTTTTCCAGTTTGTTTGGGGGGTTCATTGCGCAGAATGAAATCTTTTTAAACGTGCTATGGGTAAAATATACTCAAACAACAATGCTTATGGGGTTGTTTGGATAATGTTTGGCAAGAAGGATAAGAAGAAGACTACCGCTGAGAAGATTCGAGGAGAAGTGAAGAAACAGTCTACCAGAAATCTATCGGAGAAGGTTGCTTATCTGGTTCCCGGCTATCATGGTTATAAGGCGAAGGAGATACGCAGAGAGGCGGATAAGGCTCTGCGCACCTATATTTACAAGCAGCTCAAGGACTGTAAGAGGGAGCTGAATCTTGTGCAGGAGATGCTTGTGGACTACAATGTTGAGAATACTTGGGAGCAAATGGATCGGCTTATGGCCCTAGTGGACAGGGTGGCAGAGAGAATAAATCATGCTGATTATGGTTATAGTGGCTTTTTTGATTCGACAAAAATTAGGGAGCCGGAACTTGACAGAATGTATGAATTTGACGCGATGATACTGGATGACATTGATGCTTTTCGAGGAGAAATAAAGTCACTTAAAGAGGAGCTGGAATCAGGCAATTTTGATAATTCTTTTCAACGTGTCTTTTCACTTAGAAGAACACTTGATGATATTGACAAAAAATTTGGAGATAGAAGAAGCTATATGCTAGAATTTGTATAGAAAGGTTAGAGGTGAATATTTGTGCCAGACTTAATTGAATGGACTGGAGCCGGACCCAAAGACATTGTTTGGAGATATCCGAATAACAGGCTTACCTGGGGATCTACGCTGATTGTGCATGAACACCAAGTGGCTGTATTTTATAGGGATGGAAAGGCCTATGATGTTTTTGGTCCGGGAAGACATATCTTGAGCACCCAGAATCTTCCGGGACTTTCAAAACTGTACAGTACAATGAGAGGAATTAAGAAATCAGAGTTTACTTCAGATATTGTTTTTGTTTCCACTTCGCAGTTCCAAGGAAAATTTGGCGGAAGAGGCCAAACCCAAGAGCTTGCGCCACTAATGTTTCATGGCGCATACTGGTTCAAGGTTGAGGAACCCAAACTATTTGTGGTAGAAGTTGTGGGAAACTCAAAGGCATTTACAACCGATGCTGTTAACGAGTTTATCCGAGGTTTCATAGTAGAAAAACTCATTGACACGTTGGCGGGCTTCACGCTTCGGGATGTTTTCACCCAACTTGATGAGAGTAGCATGAAGGTAAAAACCAAAATCAAAGAACAGTTCGACAGAATCGGAATAGACCTAATTGACCTCAAATTTGAGGGAATGGACACCTCACCCGAATATAGAGAGAGGCTATTCTGGCTGCAAACAGGACAGGTACACGCTGACCGCATAGCCACTCTAGAGACAACCAAGAGCGCCGCAGAATCTCTAGGAAAAGGAGGCGGAGCAGCGGCGGCAGGCACAGGGATGGTAATAATACCCCAACTCCTTCAGCAACCTACCGGACCTCAGGTCGCCGTAACGACTTGCCCGAAGTGCGGTGCGCAAATTCCTGCCAATGCGCGTTTCTGCAATAACTGTGGAGTTCAGCTAGGACGTGGAAAAACTTGCCCCAAATGTAATGCTCAAGTCCCAGCGGGAAGCCGCTTCTGCCCAGAATGCGGAACAAAAATTTAAAAAATCGACCCCACTCTTCCCTTTTTTTATGTCTTAAACTATTTTTTCTCTTATTGGGAAATATATAAATCAGAATTTGTTCTGTAAAGCCAGAGGTTCAGAATTGTTGAGTTTTATTCTACGAAAAACTTGTCAAAACTGTTGGCGAGATTTAGCCTCCACCCTCTGGATTACGCTATACATTACCCATAAGTGGTAAGGTTAATTGTTTCTCTCCAATTTTGTGTGGAAAACTAGTTTCCTGTTCCTAGAAATAAAGGTATCACACATATAAAATCCGGGAGAGAAAAATTACCCATAATGTGGGCAATGCATAGCTGAATTATGGGGGAGCCAGTAACTTTTTATGGCTTTTTCTGATTTAGATACACAAAATGGCGGAGTTAGAGGGAGCTGTGCAGAGGCGGCTATTTTTGGCTTTGGGATAGAAAAAAGGAAGAAGGTATTGTTGACACTCTCCACAGCTGAAGCCGGGAGATTCCTGCTTCTAAGGTTTTCATCGGCTCTGTGTTCATTGCCCTTTTTAGGCTTCCACCTCACTCCACTCCACATATAGGAGCCGGGGCTGTGCCACCAGCCCGTTAACCTCGCCTCCATGGAGGCTAGCTATATTTTTAAGGCTCCAACGGCACCGGCGTTTAAACTTATTGACCATTCGTCCCACGGTTAAAACCATAGGCTTGTCGCTGCGACTTGTAATGTGTCCTTTTTGACGTTAGATTGATAGGAGTATTAGGTATTGTTGTACCATTGTGGTTGTCTGTATTAGGAAATATTGTAGGAAAAGTAGTCCGGCGATTAGGAGTAGTATAATTCCATTTATCAGGTAGTAGGCCTGTGAGCGTTTCGAGTCCAGTGTTTTTCTCATCTCATATTTTTCTTGTTTGGTCTTCTTTTTCTTTTCTTCTTTTGGCATGGATATTGTCCACCAGAAATGAACAAGCGCGGTTCCTTGTAGTCTTCTGAAGAGCTCCTGGCCAGTCATTCCCGACACGTAGAAGTCGGCAAGCTCGTGTCCGGCCGTTAGAGAACCCTTTTTATTGTGGAGCTCTGTTTCTTTGATTGGAGGGAAGTAATCTAAAAAGAGGTGAGAAGCAGCCCCCAGCGCGAACACGGACATTCCGAGCAGTAGCACAGTGTTAACCGCTGGATTAAATAACAGTGTTTGTATGGGGTTACCCACATTAATTACGGTAAACACCATTACAATTGCGGAAAGAATTGCGGGTATTATGCAGGAGTGGGTTAGCCAGTCCCTGTGTTGCATCCACATTACAGCCTTATCATAGTCTGCAATTTCAGAACCAACAAGCACCAGTAATAGGGCTACAACCAAATATATGGGATCCGCTGAGGATATTGTACGGGGAAAAGGGATGGGAAACCAAGTAGGAAGACCTGCTACTCCCAATAGGCTTGCGGGAATGTAAATGGGTATGTTTAAAAGCCAGTAGTAGTAGGCTATTGAGAATGCGATATAAACTATGATTCCTACAGATAGGTGGTATTTTCTTGCTGCCATTTTTTGTTTCCTTCCCAACTATTTTTTAAAATATTATTTGAATATTAGTTTTATGTGTTAGTTGATATATAAGAATTTCTAAATTGGTTTATTTTGAATAAAAATTGGGGGCTGAAGGCGTACTTTAAATTGGATGGAACTCAGATGCGCATAATTTTTTTAAGAGGGGATAGAGCTTTAATTAGCGTGAGGTAGAGGTAAGCTACGAAATTCGCATCGAAATGGGATGTGCGTTGGAGAAGCATTACTGGAGGATTTACAAATGCATTTTTTAACGAAGGTTGTGTCCCAAAAAATTGATGATGCGGTTCATAGAAGGTTTATAAAGTTCTCTGTAGGGGAATTTGAAGGCCCAGTAATTAGTGTGAGTATTAAAAAGGGCAGCATCAACTTTAGGGCCGCTTTCGATTATCAAGACTTTGTTTTAGAATTCATCATAAATAGGGTTCCCAATGTAGAGTGTAGCGTGAAGGGTAATATTTTTTCAAACCAGGACTTTTCAAGTGAGCTGGAGAAACTCGGAGTAAAGATGAAGAAGTCAGGAGCCAACTATAAAGCGAAGGTAAATATTAGTGTTCCCTCTGAAGAGTTAAGAGAGGTGTATAAGAGTATTGGTGATAGGTCCACATTTCTGGTAAGCATTAAGCCCAATTCTGGTTCTTGGAATTTGGTTATGGGTAGCAATTTTCCCAAACCTTTGGCGGAGGTTAAGGATCCCACTAGTTTCTGTAAGGGAAGCATTGAAGCCAGTGAAGGGCTTTTACAATCACTTGTGGATGAGCTCTTTCCAGATTTTAGAGACGTGATTCCCGTGCCCTTTAAATCTTTAAACCTTTCTAATACTTATCGTATAAGTGAAATCGTGTTTCCGGAGAATAAGGAAAAGCTGACGCCTGCAGAAATAAGGGTGCAATCAAAGAGAAGGGGTGTGCTTTCTAGAACCTTGGAGGTAGACGGGAAAAAGTTCAATAGAGAGATCGAATTTTTGGTATAGTGGGTAATCTCATTTTAGTGAGAACATATTTTTGTATATTGATTCTAGGTTTTTAAGTCCAGAATCTATATTTGATTTTATTTCTTTTGATATTTCTATCAGTTTTTCCTCCATATTCTGGAGGGATTCATACTTGCTTATGATCAGAACTACACTTCTTTTTATGTCTCCGAAGTTTAATAGTTGGCTTAGCACCTTTTTGTCGGATACCTGTAAGCTTATTAAGTCATTTGAATTGCTGAGGTCGCCCACAAAATGCATACTAAAAATTTGGTTGGCGAAATTGGGCGTTATCGACAGATTTTTCGGAAACAAAGCTTCAACCATTGCTCCGAGCTCACGATCCCACTTTAAAACAGCCAGTCCGAGAGGAATCCAGGCCACCCCACCTGTCAAAATCACTAATCGCATTTAGTTTCTGATTCTTTCCATTTAATAATTTGATTTCTGCAAATATACAGATTTTTCTCATTCAACCACTTTATTGAGTGGATTGAATCATACTCTATGTATAAAAAATACTTTTTGGTAAAAATAACTCTTTTGGAACCATTTTCAGAGTCACAGACTTGTTGGCTTCCGTTTCCTCAGCAAAGCAAAGTTGTGAGAGAAGCGCGACCGTTTTTTTGGGCATGGTTCAACAATTCCGCATCACCTATGTTTTGCTAGAATAAATTAATAAACCTATTATTTTATTATAATTTACATAAGCTCCTACGTCTTCAAGAATTTGAGGGAAAGCTGTAAGCTAAGAAAAAGGAAGCAGGGTCGCTTAGAGGTTATATGAGTGATGGAGGCCTTTTCTGTTGGTTGTTTACGGTATTTATGTTAAGGACTATACGGGGAAGACCTTGTTTTCCAAAAATTTCTGCAATCCATCTATTCCGGGTAGCGCTTTTCCGAGTCTTATGACCGCGGCTTTGGCCCTCTTTACTAAAAGCCGCGAAAAGTCTTTTCAGATAGTTCTCTCTAATATCAAATTTATAGTAGAGGAGTTTAACAGAATCCTTTTCATTGCTGCTACTGACACTAAGACGGAGTTTAGAAAAGAGTTGTTAAACATTGGAGCTGCCTTCATTAAGATCTTTGAAGGTAAATTTTTTCTCCTTGGAGACTTGCTGAGTGGAATTGGTGCACCAGAGATAGAAGGGTTCGAGTCCATAATCGATGAAGAAATCGCAAAAAGTGAGAGGGAGGAAAAACTAAGAAGGAAACCTAAAAGAATTTTGGAAATCCATAGGTTATTAGCTCCAAGAGCCTATGAGAGGAAAGAGATACTAAAAAGATTTGGCAGGGAGGGAATCGACGTGTTACTAATTTGTGAGGGAAACTATAGAATAAACCAGATTGCAAAAATTCTAGAAGTAGACCAGAGCCTTGTAGAAAAAATAATTAACTTTGCACATTCCCATAACTGGTTAACCTTCGTGCCTGAATAGAATCCTAAATTTCTAATAATTCCACTCAGTGATCAAATTAGGAATCCATTTGAGTAGGTTCAATACAATTGGGGAAAAGTTTTATATCTGATTCGTGTAATTGTTTTTCCGCAATTGTTTTTGAGGTGGATTGAGACTTGGAAACATAATAGTAATGAAATTCGGTGGGAGCTGTTTAAAGGACGCCGTGTCATTCCATCGAATTTCGCAAATTTTGAGAGACTATTCCAAAAACGAACTAGTGCTGGTTTCTTCTGCCCTCTATGGAGTCACTAACAGCCTCATAGAGCTGTCCAAAAAGGCGGAAAACCACAGTCCAGAATTAGAGAATGAATTCAAGTTGTTAAGCGATAAGCATACATCACTAATTGATAATATTCTGAAAGGTGAACCCAGAAATAAGGCTTCTCTGGAAGTTCAGAGAGAGCTGGGTGAACTGAAAACGGTTCTGAAGGACATTTGGGATTTTGGTTTAAAACCTCAGAAGCTAGATTTGGTTTCCAGCTTCGGTGAAAAACTTTCCACAATTATTCTACACAGGTACTTGGAGTCAGAGGGCTTCAGGGCGGTTTATGTAAGCTCTTATGATTTGATTTATACCACAAGCGAAGCTCAAAACGCACTTCCCATCCTTGATAGAACCGAGCAAAAGGTGAAGGAGATTATTCCCCCACTCTTGTCTGAGGGAAAAGTACCTGTTGTAACTGGATTTTTTGGCAGAGACAACCATGGTAACGTGACCCTGCTGGGTAGGGGTGGAAGCGACTTCACTGCAACTATACTGGCGTACAGTCTTAAGAATGAGAGCAACGATGTGAAGGTAGTGCTCTGGAAGGATGTGGATGGTTTACTTACGGCTAATCCCAAATTGGAACCCAGCGCACACATTATTAGAGACATATCATATGCTGAGGCCAAAGAACTGGCCTTCTTTGGAGCCAAACTGCTTCACCCACTATGCGTGTTTCCCGTTGAGAAAAAGGGCATTATGGTAGAAATTCGAAATTTTGACAATCCAAATCCAGACAGATACACCAGAATATCTAAGGGCATAAAAACGAAGGAGAGCGTGGTCAAGGCAATCGCAGAAATGAAGAATGTCAATATGATAACAGTGGAAGGAGAAGCCATGGTGTCGAGGCCGGGAACCGCCGCAAAGCTATTTGATCTTATGGGTAAAAACAACGTTAACATAATAATGATATCCCAATCCTCATCCGAAAATAACATCACCTTTCTCGTGAGCGATGAGGATAAATACAAAGCAATCAAGGCGCTTAACTGGTCGCCCTTCTTTGGAAAAGAGTGGGTTAATGTAGAGATGGAGGATGATGTAAGCCTAATAAGCGTTATCGGCGCAGGTATGAAAAACACTTATGGAGTTGCGGGAAGGATCTGTTCAGCTTTAGGAAGAGCCAAAGTAAACATAAGAGCCATTGCTCAAGGAAGCAGCGAGCTTAACATCTCCCTAGTGATATCAAGAAACGACCTAGAAAGAGCCGTTCGAGCCATCCATAAGGAGTTTAACCTACACGAAGACGAAGAAAAATGAACTCAAAAAACATAGGAAATAAAGAATATCACCAATTATTAAAACGCTACAATTTCAAAAATTTGAACTAGGGATTGAGGAAGAACAAACCCTAAAATGATTGAACATAATAGTTGATACGTGTTTTTGTGGAGGAATACTTTATGAGAATGATACTGGAAATAGAGCTAGCCGACGAGCCTGGACAGCTAATTAAAGCTTTGGAGCCCATCTCAAAATTTGGGGGAAACATTAGAGAAATAGCGCATCTGAGAGACCAGAAAAAGGGAAATAAATTGCCGGTAGTGATAACCTTTGACCTAGACAGACAAGAAGACCTAGATAGAATTAAGCATGCCATAAAGAATCAAAACGTTCTAATCACAAACGCGGGACCGGTGAAGAGCATATGCAAAAAGACAGTGATACTTGTGGGTCACGTTTTTGCCACAAATATCAAGGATACAATAGACAGAATTTTGGAGAAAAAAGTCGTTGTAAAGGAAGTCACGGCCCGTATAAAGCGTCCAGAAGAAGTTTCAACAGTAAAGTTCCAATTAGAGGCGGAAACCGAGGAAAAATTGGATGAAACAGTTGAAATCCTGAGAAGGGTGGGAGCAGAAAAAAATCTATTCCTTGTATGGAGTTGAACCTTATTGAAGATGGCACTTGTAGGATTTGGAAATGTGGGCAAAGCAGTAGCCCAAGTTATGCTGGAAAAGAAGGAAGTTCTCCAGAAAATCGGTTTTAAACCCGAGGTTGTGGCCATACTGGAAAAGGATGGAAGCTGGATCGATGAGAAGGGATTAAAACTCCAAGAAATTCTTTCTCTGGGGAAATCTTCCCCAGCTTGGAAAAGTAACACTGTATCCAAGGAGATTATCCCGGAGCTGGACTGTGAACTAATAGTGGAAATGACTGTGACAAACATTGAACATGGGGAACCCGGATTAACCCACATCAGGGAAGCGCTTAATAGTGGTAAAGATGTGGTGACCTCAAATAAAGGACCCCTAGTTCTGGCTTTTCCCGAGCTAATGGGCATAGCAGAAAAAAAGCACAGAATCCTGCTCTACGAGGCTACCGTTGGGGGAGCTATACCCCTTTTCCATGTGGCAAGAG
This sequence comes from Candidatus Jordarchaeia archaeon, assembly GCA_029856435.1. Lineage (GTDB taxonomy): Archaea > Asgardarchaeota > Jordiarchaeia > Jordiarchaeales > Jordiarchaeaceae > Jordiarchaeum. Next base: position 1,920 of record JAHQXB010000101.1, on the reverse strand, counting down.
AAGCCCTTCTCATAAATGAGATAATATCTATTACTGGAATTTTAAATGGCACCTCCAACTACATTCTCACAAAGATGACTGAGGAAAGGATTTCGTTTAACGCAGCTCTTAGGGAAGCTCAAGAGAGGGGTTACGCGGAAGCAGACCCCACCTATGATATTGAAGGAATCGATGCCGCCGCCAAGCTTGTGATTCTAGCCAACGGCATACTTAAAATGAAAAGGAGGTTTAGCGATGTTCAAATACAGGGTATAACTAAGGTCACTCCAGAGATGATTGAACTAGCAATGGAGGACGGATACCTAGTTAAGCACATAGGGTACGTGGATAGGAATAGAATAGAAGTTATGCCCCGCCTCATCCCCCAAGGATCGCCGCTGGCTGTTGGAGGCACTCTAAACGTTATCTCTTTTCACACCGATGTGGCTGAGGATATCACCCTCATCGGCAGGGGCGCGGGTCCAAGAGAGACCTCCAGCGCAATCTTGGGAGATATTCTCTACATTAACAAGATTAGAAAAAGTGAAAGGTAAAAGGTTGGAAAACTAATGGATTCAGATTTATGGTTGGAGTGCATAAATTGCCACACAAAATTTGACGCCAAAAAAATAATCTACACTTGTGAAAAATGTGGACATCTTCTAGACGTGAAATATGGAAACCTAGAAAAGGCTATAGACGGTGACTGGAAAAAGAGACCCATCTCAGTTTGGAAGTATTATCCCTTCTTACCAAAACTGAAGCAAGTCATAAGCCTGAATGAGGGAAAAACCAATCTCTACCATTGTACTAACTTGTCGGACAAATTGGGGATAAATAACCTGTGGGTCAAGAACGAGGGAGAAAACCCTACGGGAAGCTTTAAAGATAGGGGAATGACGGTGGGTGTTTCTGTGGCCAAAAGTTTGGGAAGCAGAGTAGTAGCATGTGCCTCCACCGGTAATACATCAGCATCATTGGCAGCCTATGCCTCTAAAGCCAAAATGGCCTGCGTGGTTTTCATACCCTCCGGGAAAATTGCTTTGGGAAAACTAGCCCAAGCCATGATGTATGGCGCCTTTGTTCTAGCTATTAAGGGTAACTTTGACGAAGCTTTGGAATTGGTTCAGGAGTCATGTGAAAGGTTCCATATGTATCTACTAAACAGTCTAAACCCCTACCGCCTCGAAGGACAAAAAACTATCGGATATGAAATAATCGACCAGCTAAACTGGGAAGTACCTGATACCATTATCCTTCCCATAGGAAATGCCGGAAACATAAGCGCAATCTATAAGGGTTTACTTGAATGGAAGGAAATCGGGTTAATAGAAAAGATACCCAGAATGATAGGGATACAGGCTGAGGGGGCAGCACCAATCGCTGAGGCGTACAAGAAGAGAGAAAAAACAGTTACATTTGTGGAAAAGCCGGAAACCATAGCGACGGCAATCAGGATAGGTAAGCCTGTAAACTGGGAAAAGGCACTCAGAGCAATTTACGGAACAAAGGGCCTCGCTGAGACCGTAAGTGACCGTGAAATTCTGGAAGCCCAAAAAATGCTGGCCCGAGCAGAGGGAATATTCGTGGAACCCGCCTCCGCATCCTCGATAGCAGGCCTAAGGAAACTAATAGATAACGGAGAGATTGACAGAAATGAGAGAGTGGTTTGCGTCACAACGGGGCACGGATTAAAAGATCCAGACACAGCAATTAAATCCTGCGAGGAAGTAACACAGGTCCAGGCAGACATCACAGATATCGAAAAAACACTAAATAAAATTTTGTCGGAAACCATGAAGATATACGCGGTGTAGAATTCACCTAATGTACACGTTATGTTATTGAGCGTTTAGATTTTTCACTCGACTCACTTTGCAAAATCGCCTATGCTAACAGTTATAAAATAGCAGTGTTTAAATAGAATTATTCTGAACTACA
>JAHQXB010000087.1 GCA_029856435.1 Candidatus Jordarchaeia archaeon | reverse complement strand
TAAGCAACACCCTCATCAGGAGCGCCTCAGAAATCCGCTACAAACTCACCCACCACATAGACAACGTACTGAAAGGAAACGCGGAAAGCTTGATGAAAGCCACACAAAAACAGTTCCAAACAACTGATACAAAAGTTTACTGAAGCACTATATGTAGTATAGCAAACTACATAGAGCAATTTTAATCGGCCTTCATCAACAGTATTTTCGGCAAAATTATGAAAAGGCCCACCTATTTCAAAAGTACAACTCCACCAAAAAGGCATAGCAAATTACACTTATTATTGCATTATCCATAAAGTTCAAAAGGATTCCTTCTTGAATATTTCACTGGAGCGAAGGTTTTCCTCTTTTTACCTCTCATTTAGTCCTCCTCCCAATATGAAGACCTTCGCTCCTCAAGATTTCTGGACGCAGACAAACGTTCATACGCTTGCATGTTCCATATAAATATGAAAACTAAGTTTTTCATGCTAACTCCCATACGCTTACGCTTTTTAAGTATGAAACTAATTTTTTATAGCAAAATATTAAAATTAGGACTTATGAAGTTGAGCTGAGGATGTATGCGGATTGGTTAGGTAAATCCGAACTATCTCTCGAATGATGCTTGTCTTGGCCTTGTATCAGCTTACCCAGTCCGCAGCCGACACACCTCAAATCGGATGAAGGAGCGAATCGTCAAAAGAAAATGTCTCTTCTGAGTTAGTGCGCTCCTAATCTAGGACTTCTCAATCCCCAAAACTGCTTATTGCCTTGGTGATAGGTTTTTAATGCCTAAGCCCTGATCCTTCAGTATAGATTTTCTCATTAGTTTTTTCCTAAACCTCTCCTTAACCTGGGGTTTATTTAGGTTTCTTTCCCCCAAAAAGCGGAAAAAACCACATTTTCTGAAAGCGAAAAGGAAAAGTTGATTGGGAAGTCTATATATAGGACTTTCCGCTTCTTCTCCGTCAGGCCCATGTCGTTGGTTGTCCAGTATTCCACGCCACCGTTTCGGGAGACCATTCGGAAAATCTTACCAAACTCATAGCCTTTCAGGTGCATAACTCTCCCCTCCTAGTGGCCCCTTACACTCTCACACCATAATAATTCCTCACTTGGAAACTCGGTTGAACACTTTCCCCCTTTGAGCTACTCCAACAAACAATTTGAACCCTCTACTCTTTAAAGTTATACACGTTGACATACTAACTTTTTCCAAGCTCACAATTTCGATACCTTTATTTACATAAAAACATCATATTTATTAACAAAACATAAAATTTGAATACTGCCCACATAGAATTTTAGAAAACCTAAAAAAAATTCCAAAAGTATAAAAAGATAACAGGAAGAAGAGCTAACCAAAAATAATGGGGTCTCACAATAAACTCTCGTCATGCAGAGGGTTGTTGGTGTTAAAAAAGCAAACTCGCAAATTAGTTCGCTGGGGAAGCAGCAATACCCTGATAATCAGCTTACCCCGAGAATGGACGAAAAAAAACAATCTCACAAGCGACCAAGAAGTGAGCATCTTGGAGAATCCTGACGGCTCGCTCATCATACTCCCCTCACCCGTGACACCCGAAAAAAATATACTAACCGCAACCATTGACATTCAGAAATATCCCACAAAAGAATTCTTAGACCAAATAATCCAAACCAAGTATCTTAGTGGAAACGACCTAATCACTATAACTTCAAAGCAGGCCTTCACGCAAACACGATACCAAGAAATAACCCAAATTGCCCAAAACCTTTTAGGCTTCGAAATAACAAGCAAAACCCCCAACCAAATAACTCTACAAGACGTCATGAGCATACAGCAAACAAACCTCACCCTACTCATACGCATAATTAGCAGAACCACCCTTGAACTTCTAGAAAACCTTATCCAAGCCCTAGAAGAAAATAACACAACCCTCGCTGAGGCCATCATCCAAAGCCGCGACAACATATACAAATACCACATGAGAATAGTAAGACAACTCCGAAAAGCCCTCCAATACCCCGCCCTCCTCACACAAATGGAACTAACCGCCCAAGACACATTAGACTACACAACTTACGTCACAACCATAAACGACATCGCCGAAAACATAGAAACCATGAGCCGAGCCATACTCAAATACCCACACCCACCAAAAAACAAACACCACCAAGCAACCGTGGAACTAATTAAAGAAACACTGCAACTCCTCCAACAAGTAACAGGCGCCTTCTTATTCCGCAAAGTACAAGACGCCATCGACACCCCAAGCACAATAGCCAAAATAAAAGAACAAAAAAGAGAAACCGAGATACAGATAGACAAAGAAACCAGCCTACCCGGAGCAATCACCCTCCAAATAATACTAGATGCCACAGAAAAAATCGCCGAAGCCGCACGCCCCATAGCCCAAGCCGCACTAAGACAATCCCTATAACTCCAACAAAAAAGTATGCCAAAATCAAAGCAAACCATCACAAAACCCTAGCTTACCCAAAATACCACCACAACCAAAAAAACCCCCGCAAATTAATCAAAACACCCAAAAAGAAACACAAAACTTAAAACCAGAAAACAACTAATAACCCCCACAAAAAAGCGCATCGTCACCCCCCGCAAAAAAATTAAATACCCACAAAAATAGATTAACGCCCAAAACCCTTAAAGAATAAAAAATAAACGGATGGTTAAGAATGTACACCCAAAGAAGATACAGAACAGTCCAAGAAGTAGCCGGTCCTCTAATAATAGTAGAAGGAGTAGAAGGAGTCTCATACAATGAAGTAGTAAACATCGACACCCCTAGCGGAGAAAAAAGAAGAGGAACTGTCCTAGAAGTAGGAAGAGGAAAAGCAATAATACAAGTCTTCGAAGGAACCCGAGGACTAGACGCTGAACAAACAACAGTCAGATTCACAGGAGAACCACTAAAAATCCCCCTATCAACAGACATCTTAGGAAGAATATTCGACGGCTCAGCGCAACCAATAGATGGGGGCCCACCAATAATACCCGAAACAGAACTCGACATAAACGGCGCCCCAATAAACCCCTATGCCCGAACATACCCCCGAGAATTCATCCAAACAGGAATCAGCGTAATAGACGGAATGAACTCCCTAGTAAGAGGACAAAAACTACCACTTTTCTCAGGAGCAGGACTCCCCCACAACAGAATAGCAGCACAAATAGCAAGACAAGCAAAAGTACTCGGAGAAGAAGAAGAATTCGCAGTAGTATTCACCGCCATGGGAATAACAGAAGAAGAAGCACGATACTTCAGACAAGACTTCGAAAAAACAGGCGCCTTAGAAAATGTAGTAATGTTCCTAAACTTAGCAGACGACCCCGCAATCGAACGAATAATCACACCAAGATGCGCGCTAACCGCAGCAGAATACCTAGCCTACGAACTAGATCTACATCTACTAGTAATACTCACAGACATGACAAACTACGCAGAATCACTGCGAGAAATATCAGCAGCCCGAGAAGAAGTACCAGGAAGGAGAGGATACCCCGGCTATCTATACACCGACCTAGCAACAATATACGAAAGAGCAGGAAGAATACGGGGAAGAAAAGGAACCATCACACAAATGCCAGTATTATCTATGCCCAACTACGATATTACTCATCCCATACCCGACCTTACAGGCTATATTACTGAGGGGCAGCTTATTGTTGACCAAGCTTTGCATCGTAAGGGTATCTATCCTCCGATTGATCCTAGGCCTTCTTTGAGTCGGTTGATGAAGGAGGGTATTGGTGAGAAGCATACTCGTTTTGATCATCGTGAGGTTAGTGATCAGTTGTACTACGGCTACAGTGAGGGTTGTGATTTGCGTGCTTTGGTGGCTGTGGTTGGTGAGGAGGCTTTACTACCTCGTGATCGGAAGTTTTTGGAGTTCGCTGACCGTTTTGAAAGGGAATTCATTAATCAGGGTGAGTACGAAGAACGCAGCATCGAACAGACCCTTGACTTGGCTTGGGAATTGTTGAGTATGTTTCCTGAAAGTGAGTTGAAGCGTATTGATCCAGAGACTGTGAACTGGGCGCGGGAAAACAAGAAGTACACTTTCGCTGCTTCTGAGTAGCCTTTCGCCAAATTGAGTGATAATGGCGGGGAAATACAAGTCATATACGTTTACATCCACCACATTTCACACATGGATTCTGTTACCCAACTGTCTATGTGGTCCTGCACAACTCCAAGTGTCAAGTGACAGGAATTTCAGTAGGCGTGTGAAATCTATTTTAGCATCTGATATTAGTACAGAGTTTCCTTTTTGATTTTTCCTTTTTGTGGCGCTGTTTTTTACCTATTGGAGTTGTGTGATAGGGAGGTCATTTTCTGGGTTGGCTATGTTTGTGGTACTGTTGAACGGTTGATTCCATATGTTTAATAAACACTCCCGAGTACTGGTTTCATGTGGTACCCTGTCCTGGCAATCTCTCCAGCCTCAATTTTATAAATGATGGTGCTAAAAAAGGGAATACCTCTCTTTCCCCAAAGACCGCTACAAAAGCACACCACAGAAGGGAGTGCTACCTAAACATATAGGTTGGTTTCAGCCTTGAATTGTTGAAAAATGAGTAGTATTTAGCTCTTGGAAGCCAATCTGGTGTGTATGCTTCCTTTCCCTGAAAGGAGGGCTTTTTGGTTTCTTTTCTGGGGTGGTAGACATTCGCCAAAGCCTTCCTTCAAGGTTTAAAGCCCTAATATCTGCTATTCAATCACAACAGCTAAACACTCATACGATAAAGCGCTTTAGACAAAGGATGAAAAAAGTTTTTCCATGGTAAACGTACATACGCTTCGCGTTTTAGATAAATAATGAAAACCTCAAGTTTTTCACAACAAACCTACATACAAAAAAATGGAATTTTTATTCTCATTTTTGAAAGAAAAGTAGAAGAGAGGAGGTAGAGGGAAAAAAGAAGAAAACAGTTTAATTTCGCGGAAGTCTATGTGCGGGATTGTCCAACTGTGGAGATTATCTTTTTTAGTTTTTGGTTGTTTTGGTGTGGTTTGTTTGTTTATTTTAGATTGTGGAAGATGCTTTTATTTTGGAGGGGGTGTTTCTTTTTTGCGGCGGAGTTAAAGGGTTTTTCAGGTTTTGGTAGTTTTTTGGTAGCGTTACATCCACCGGAGAGGCAATAGCGGCGTTTTTTGGTTATTTGAGCACGTCCAAAAATTCTTTTGGTTTTTAGGTAATAATTCTTTTGCTGTGATTAAAGTATTTAGGCTAGTGGTTATTCCATCTGCCTATCGGTTCAGCGGCTACCGGGGTTGGCTCCTTAAAGCCTGTACAGCCGCATGGGGG